>CAJVYZ010000232.1 GCA_913009915.1 uncultured Gemmatimonadota bacterium
CTGGACAAATTAATTTCTTTTTTTTCACTCCTTCAGCAATGAGGTTAGAGATACGACCCCATTGCCCATCATTTGAAATATTGCAAATATTACTAACTGCAAATTGATCTAAATATAGACATTTCATGCCGTTTTTAAAGTATTTGCTCATATTTATTTTACGGCTAACGTGCTTGCGCTTCAGCTGAAGTGCGCCCGTGAACGCTCCTCAACCTGAGTCTATCTAACTCAGGGCGCGCTTTCTGCTGGAAGCGCGGGTTAGGCGCCCTTCTCCAGTCCATACTCGTGCAGCTTAGACCGTATTGAATCCGCAAACTCATCTACCGATTTCACACCTGCGATGATGTGGACGAAGGCATCGACGTCCCCGCCGAACCGGGCGACCTCACGCACCAGACTGGAGCTGAGATAGGTGAACGCCACCGGTGGAATCAGAAACACCGTCTCGAGGGTGGGGTGCAGTTGCCGGTTCATCAAGGCCATCTGGTATTCATACTCGAAGTCGCTCACGGCGCGCAGGCCGCGGACGATGAAGGTGGCATTGACCGTCTGGGCAAAATCGGCCAGCAAGGCGTTGAACGTGGTAAAGGACACCCGGGGATCGTCGCCACAGGCCTGCTTCAGCATGTCCAGTCGTTCGTCCGGGGAGAACAACGGCACCTTCTCGAGGTTCACCGCCACCGCCACGATCAGCTGGTCGCACAGCGCCAGACTCCGGTGGATGAGGTCCTCGTGGCCCTTCGTCGGGGGGTCGAACGACCCCGGATAGATTGCGATTCGTGTCATGGCGCGTAGCAGAAGCTGAGGGCGGTTGATCCGTAGCGGCGTGTCTCGTCACCCAGCGTGCCTGCAGCCGCCGGATGCTCGATTGATAGAATGCGCCCGAACGGGACGGCGCGGAAGAGGGCAATGAGCCGGTCGGCCACCCCGTCGCCATACGGCGGGTCGGCAAACACCACGTGGTAGGCGTCCTTGGGGAGCCGTTCCGCAAAACGGAGAGCATCCTGACGCCGGATGGTAGTCACGTCTGCCACACCCAGTTGTTCGATATTCTTCTCCAGGGCCGTCACGGCCTTGGCGTTCCGCTCGACGAACTCCACGGATGTGGCTCCGCGCGACAACGCCTCCAGCCCGAGCGCGCCGCTCCCGGCAAACAGGTCCAGCACCCGGGCATGAGCCAATCGGTCACCCAGGATACTCATCCACGCCTCGCGCACTCGGTCGGACGTGGGCCGGACCGCGCTCCCCCGCGGCACCAGAAGTCGCCGCCCACGGAAGGTGCCCGCAATGATCCGCACGGATTCGGCTCAGCCGGGCAGCGCCGACCCAGACGGGGCGAGCGCCACGAGCCTGCCCTGGAGGGTGCTTCGGCCGCGCCACTCGTTCCGCTCGAGCTTGAAGGCCGCGTCAACTGCACCGTCGCCCAACCACGGGACCCGGTCGGCCCACTGGAAGCCGATGATCTCGAGGTGCCGGTCGCCCGCCGTGAGCGCCCCCTTCAAGTGTCCCTTCCCCACCACCGACCGGTTGGTGAACTGCACGCCCCGGACCCCGAACACGGGGCCGGGATTGGCCATGCCACACGGTTCGAGGTAGCGGCACAACCGTTCGAGGTCGGGGGTGGCGTCGGCCAGGTCGATTTCCAGATCGACGCGTTGTTCGGGGCCGAGGTCGTCGAGGCCGAGGCGCTCGCGGGCGATGCGCCCAAAGCGCTCGCGGAAGGCCTCGAGGCGGTCCCGGCGGATGGTGAGGCCGGCGGCCATTCGGTGACCGCCGTAACGCTCCAGGAGATCGTCGCACTCGGTCAGCGCCGAGTGCAGGTCGAACCGTGAGATACTCCGGCCCGACCCCTTGCCGACGTCCCCATCGAAGGCGATGAGAAACGTCGGCCGGCCGTATCGCTCCACGATACGGGACGCGACGATGCCGACCACACCGGGGTGCCACTCCTCCCCCTCCAGCACCAGCGCGAAGTCCCGCTCGGTGTCGAGCACGCGCCCGACCTGGTCGAGCGCCTGGTCGAGGATGTTCTGGTCGATAGCTTGCCGCTGGCGGTTGAGATCGTCCAGATAGTGCGCCAGCCGGTCGGCCTCGCCGGGGTCGTCGGTCACCAGCAACTGTAACCCGTCCTTGGCCTCACCGATCCGGCCCACCGCGTTGAGCCGGGGACCGAGGATATACCCCACCTGCCCGGCGCGAATCTCTCCCTCATGCAGGTTGCACACCCGGCTGAGAGCACGAAGCCCTGGCCACTGTGACTGTCCCAGCACCTTGAGGCCGTGCTTGACCAGGATGCGGTTCTCACCCACCAAGGGGACGATGTCGGCTACCGTCGCCATAGCCACGTAATCGAGCAAATGCATGGCGAGGTTGGCTGGGAGGCCGAGCGGCTCCACCAACGCCTGCACCAGCTTGAAGGCGATCCCGGTGCCGCACAGCATTTCCAGCCCTGAGTCGTCGTCGGGGCGCTGGGGATCGATGACCGCGCGAGCGGCGGGTAGGTCCGGGCCCGGGATGTGGTGATCCGTCACCACCACGTCGATGCCGCTGTCAGTGGCGGCCGCCACCGTCTCCACCGCGGTGATGCCGCAATCGCACGTTACCACCAGCCCCACGCCGGCCGCCTTGGCGGCCGCTAGGCCGGCCGGACCAAAGTCGTAGCCGTCTTGCACCCGATGAGGAACGAAGGGGATGACCTCGGCGCCGGCGACGCGGAGGGCCCGCGTCAACAGGGCCGTGGCGCACTGGCCATCGACGTCGTAGTCGCCGTGGACCATGATGGGGCGATTGCTCCGAACCGCGTCGGTGATCGCTGCGACGGCGTCGGCCATCCCCGCCATGGTCAGCGGATCGGCCAGCCTGTCGAGCGAGGGGCGCAGAAACTCCTGGGCCGCCTCTCGGGTGTCGAACCCTCGCTGCACCAGCAGTCCCGCCAGCGGGAGCGGCAACGACAGCGCGCTCGCCAGCGCCTCGGTCGTGCCCCGGTCGGGAGGGTCGCGCACCGCCCACTTGAGGGCCGGAAGAAGGGAGGTACTCATACCCGAAAGGTAGTGGCCCCGGGAAGGTCCCCGTTACCCTTCCTCGTCGACGTAGTACAAGATCACGCCGCACACCTCGCACCCGCCAAGCACCGAACCATTCTTGATCTGAGTGCGCCGGTGGAGCGGGATGGTGGTGAAGCACGCCCCGCAGGCGGGGCCGTTCATCGCCACCACCACCGCGACAGACCGGGATTGATACAGCCGGTCATACTTGATGCGCAGCGGTTTGTCCAGTTGGCTCGCGCTGACCTCGCGCTCTCTGGTGACCGATTCGCGTTCCTCGAGCAGGCTCCCTTCCCGGGTGAGCAACTCCGCCCGCTCGGGATCCTGGGCCTTCTTCAGTTCCTCCAACTCGGCCGCCGCCTGGGCAACCTGTTCCTCCAGGCCCCGGACGGTCTCGTCCATACTGACCCATTGGCTCTCTTCCTGGGTCAGCACCGATCGCGCCAGCTCCAGTTCCGCCATGATACTGGCGGCCACCTTCCCCGGCCGGGTAATCTCCAGGCGCTGCTTGCGCCGATCCTGCTGTCCCCGGTAGGTCTCGATCTTGGCCTCGGTCTCGGTACGGCGCGCCACGGCGTCGGCCACCGCTCGCTGCGCTGCAGTATGGGCCTCCTCCCCGCTGGCCACGGCCAGGTCGAGCGCGGCGATTTCCTCGTGCAGCGCCGCCAGGCGCTCCCCCACCCCCTTCAACCCGAGGTCCTTTTCCTGCAATTGCAACAACTTGGCAAGGTCTGGATGCATCGAAGTTCCTTCTCCTCAGCAAATCGGTTTCGGTTACTGGCGGCCGGACCGGCCGCCTTGTGCAAACTTTCGCTGCAGGTATCGTCGTTTCCATTCTACCGGGAAACGCGTCTGCAGTTCTTTGGTACGGCGTTGACGCTCGCTCAGCAGTGCTTCCTGTTCGGCGGCCGGCGCCTGCCGCATCCGGCCAGCCAGCTCGTCGAGCTCCCGAAAGTAAGGACGGGATTCGAGGATCTGACAGGCACGCGCGAAAATTACATCGGCCCCCTCGGCGTCGAGTTGCGATTCGGTCTGCTTCAATCGGGCCCACAACTGACGCACGCTATCCGGCAGCGTGTCCGGTGGCTCGGCCCGGTAGCGCTCGCCGCCCGGTGCGGCCAAGGCCTGGTACAGCGCACGGTACACCTCCCCCTCGAACCAGTCCGCCGGCACCTGCTCCCGGGCACGCTCCAGCCACACGGAGGAGTGCAAGATGACCCGCAGGAGATCGCGCTCGGCCCGCTCTCCGTCCCGCCGGCGCCGCCGCGGCGGCGATGACCCAGGGACGCGTTGCGGCCGTGTCACCGGTTGGGGCATGGTGCGCTCCTGAGCATCCTGCGCCAGGACTTCCTTGGCCACTCCGGTGAGTTCCGCCAGCCGGGCAAGATACAGCTCCTTGGTAATGGAACTCTTGGCGGCACGCACGGTCGGCATGAGCCGGTCCAGCGCCCGGCGCCGGTGCTCGATGCCCTCAAACCACCCCTTGCGTTGGAGGATCTGGATCTTGCGCTCGAGCACATCGATGGCGTCGTCGAGAACGCCCTGCACCGCTTGGGCCCCGCCGGCCACCGCCAGCGAATCCGGGTCCTCCCCCGGCGGCAACGTGGCTGCCCGTACCTCGAACTCGTGTCGCAGCAGTTCGTCGGCAGTACGGAACGTGGCCCGCAAGCCGGCCTGGTCGCTGTCGTAAAGTACCACCGCGCGTGAGGTGTACCGTTTGAGGATTGCCGCCTGGTCCGAGGTCAGGGCGGTCCCCAGCGGGGCCACGACGTGATCGATGCCCACCTGGGCCAGTCGGAGCACGTCGAAGTACCCCTCGACCAACAACACGCATTCCGCCTGCCGGATGGCGTGTTTGGCGTGGTGCAGATTGTAGACCAGTCGACCCTTGTGGTAAATAGGCGTTTCGGGCGAGTTGAGGTACTTCGGTTCGCCCGACCCCAGGATCCTGCCACCGAATCCCACCACCCGTCCCCGGATGTCGTGGATGGGGAAGGTGAGCCGGTCGCGAAACCGCGGGTAGCTGCCGCCGTCGTCGCGACGCACCACGATGCCGGCCTCGACCAGCACGTCCTCGTCGATGCCCAACTCCCGCATCGCCACCTGCAGCGCCGGACCCCGAGGGGCGTATCCCAGACCGAGCGGTATGGCCTCCTGCAAGTCCCAGTGGCGTTCCTGGAGATAGCCGCGCGCCAGATCGGAAGAGCACACGTCTGAACTCCAGTCACACTGATATACCTCGTATGCCGTCTTCTGCTTGAAAAAAAAAA
>CAJVYZ010000233.1 GCA_913009915.1 uncultured Gemmatimonadota bacterium
CATTTAGTTATTGTTTTTATTTTCTTTTTTTTTTTTTCAAGCAGAAGACGGCATACGAGATATATCAGTGTGACTGGAGTTCAGACGTGTGCTCTTCCGATCTATGTTGGCGCAAGCCGACGCCGATCGGCTGCAGACCATCATGTTCGAAGTACTCGACTTGGTGGCGTTAGGCCAACTCGAAACGGTGCCTCAACGTGTCGCGGAGATGGACTCCCTGAGGATCATGTTCGACGCCCGGCTCACCCGTGCCCAGATCGAGGGCATCAAGGACCTGCAAGCTCGGCGTGGGACGCTGGCGGATACCTCGCGTGAAGCGCTGACCGCGTTGGGGATATGGCTGGTGGTGGGCCTCATCGGCCTGCCCGTCATCTGGGTCATCGCCCGTCAGCGGATTTGGCAGCCGCTTTCGCGCCTCGAGGAGGGACTCGCTCGAGTCGCCCAGGGTGACTTGCGGGTGCAACTGTCCGTGCGGCGGTTCGACGAAGTCGGCCGCTTGGCCAGCCACTTCAACTCGATGACTGGCATCCTGCAGCAGCGGGCGGAGGAACAGGGACGGTTTGCCGCCGCGGGACAGTTGATCGCCGGCGTAGCCCATGAGGTCAACAACCCGCTCATGGCCATCGCGGCCATGGGCGAGACGCGGTTGGAAGACCCGGCGCTGCCCCCCGAACAACGTGCCGAGCTGAGACACATCGTGCGCCAAGCCAGACGCGCGGGCCGGCTGCTGTCGGGACTTCTCCGGTTCGTCCGGGTGGATTCGAGTGGCCTCGACTCAGCCGACCTCAACAGAGTGTGCCGGGACGCGGTCGACCTGGTGTCCTATCGGTTCGGTCACGAGGACATCACCCTCGATGCCCGGTATGCCGTGGACCTCCCGTATGCCAAGGGCGACCCCGCGCGCATCGAACAGGTGGTGGTGAACCTCATAAGCAACGCCCTGGACGCCCTGCAATACGTCGACTCGCCACGGCTCGTCACCATCAACACCTACGCCCTCGATGACCAAGTGTGCCTGGCGATCGAGGACAACGGTCCCGGCATCTCCGCGGAGTTGCAGCGGAGTCTGTTTCATCCGTTCACTTCCACCAAGGGCAAGGAGGGCACGGGACTCGGGCTCTACATCTCCCGGCAGATCGTCCGCGACCTCGCCGGAGATCTCGTCTTTGAAGCAGTGGGGCAGGGGGCGCGGTTCGTCATCTCGTTGCCTGCGTCAACCGAGGCCGTCGAGCATCAGGCTACCCAATCACCGCCGCAACCGCTGCCACGGGTGGCTACGCTGAAAGGACTCCGGGTGTTGGTGGTGGACGACGAAGAGGGCATCCGTATTCCGCTGGCCAAATTTCTGGGCAGGCGCGGGGCCCACACCATTCAAGCGGTAGACGGCGTGGATGCCCTCGACAAGCTCGAGCACCATGAGGTGGACGCCATCCTCGCCGACTTGAAGATGCCGCGTATGGACGGTGTGGCGTTGTACCGCGCCCTGTTGGAAAATCGGCCGGAACTCGCCGACCGCGTCATCTTCCTGACCGGCGATCTGGCGCAAATGGAAGAAGGACCCGGGGCCGACTTCGACCGCCGGCGCGTGCTCATCAAGCCGGTGAAGCTTGCGGACGTGGAGCAAAGCCTGCAACAGTTTTGTGTCGCGCCACCGGCCGACTCGCCGGCCTAGCCATCGGGCAGCGTCGCGCGATATGCCCGCGCCGCTGCCTGCCGCGTCCCGTCATCCCAACCCATCTCCCCGGCCATGAGCCCGGCCGCCGCTTCGACGGCCGCGCGTCCCCCATCCTCGGTTTCCCAGCGAATGTGCAGCCGCCGGGTCAACACGTCATCCACGGTAGTCACCAACTCGCGCCGGACGCAGTGCACCACCTCGGCTAGGACCGCCGGGTGGTTGGGGTGGAGCGGTGCCATCAGGTCACGCCGGTCGCGGCACAGGTTGTACACCGCGGCAGCCTCGGTGCCGAAGGTCTCGAGCAGGTGTTCTACCGTCTCCGGGGCAAGACCCAGGTCGAGTCCCGGTTGGCGGAGCGGGCTGATGTCTTGAGCCTCGCCTCCGGGAAGGGGATCCGACGCTGAAGAGTCGGACTCATGTTCCGATCGGCTGCCCGACGCCCGCAGTGCCTCGATGACCGCGTCGACGGCTTCCTGGGCCATGACGTCATGATGTGCCGCCGATCCGCCTACCACGGTAATCAACCCATGCGGGCCGATCTCGACGCAATGTCTACCACCACGGCGCCGGGAATGGTCGTTGCGCGCACCGATGTGGGCGTCGATGTAGCTCCAGGTGAAATGGATGTCGTCTCGTGTGAGCCTGGCGTTGGGAAAACTGGCGTTGACCGAGCGCAGTAGGTAGACGATGTCCTCGTCCGTTGCCCCGGGTGCGTCGGCGTCCTCGACTTCGGTAACGCTGGGGCCGATCACACTGCGGTCGGCCCACGGAACGATGTAGATGAGACGCCCGTCCAGCGGGCTCTCGATGGCCATCGCATGCCGGTGCCCGACGCGGGCACTGGGGACGGCAAGGTACGCGCTCTGCCTGAGGGCCAGGAGTGGGTCACCGGAGTCGCTCTCGAATCGGCGAATGGAATCGATCCACAGGCCGGTGGCGTTGACCACCGCGCCCGCCCGAACCCGTCCCGTCTTGCCACTCACGCTATCCCGCACGGCGGCACCACGAATCTTGCCGTCGGCGAGATCGAGCGACTCGACCGCCGTATAGCTGGCGACCACGGCTCCGTGGCGCGCGGCCGACCGGGCTGTGGCCACGGCCAACCGGGTCCCGTCGTACAGCGCGTCCTGGTACCAGGCGCCGCCAACCAGGCCCCGATCGCGGAGCAGCGGCTCCAGCGCCAACAGGCTACGCTTGCCGAGGAGGCGGTGCCGTCGCACATTCCTGAACAGACCCGCCCACTGGCGGTAAAGCACCCCCGATACCAGGTGCCACCGGGAGGCCTTGCCGTGTTGCTGGATGGGAAAGATGAACGGAGTAGGACGAACGAGGTGCGGAGCCATGGCCTGGAACGCGAGTCGTTCCCGGGTCGGCGCCAACCGCAGGCGGAGGGTACCCTGGTCCCAGTATTGAAGGCTCCCGTACACCAGACGGTTCGACGGCGCCATGCGGCCGCCGCCCAGGTCGCTCCGGTCCACCAGAATGGTGCTGAGGCCCCGTGCCGCGGCCTCCCGGGCGATGCCGCTCCCCGTGAGGCCGCCACCTATCACCAGCAGGTCGACAGGCTGGGCCGGCAGATCCTCTACCGGCACGCGCCGTGAGGGCATTCCCCTAGTGTCCATCCCACCGCCTCCTCCTCCGGCCATCTCCCCACCAAGCGTCTGGTTCACCTGGCACGACTTCCTGGTGGGGCAGGGAACCAGGGTGCTCGACATCGGGTGCGGAGAAGGACGCCACAGTCTTGCCGCGGCCGAACGTGGGGCCGATGTCGTCGCCATCGATCGCGACACCAAACGGCTCGAGGCAGGGCGCGCCACGGCGGAACAGCGCGGGCTGAACATCGACTGGCAGGCCATAGACCTGGAGGGCGATTGGCCCGATCTCGGAACCTTCGACATGGTCCTGATATTCAATTATCTCGACCGCGCTCGCTGGCCGAGGATCATCGACGCGGTAGCACCCGGAGGCACGCTGATGGTCGAGACGTTCTTGGTGGCGCAGCGCGACCTCGGCTGGGGCCCGAAGTCCGACGACCATCTGCTGCATCCGGGAGAACTGGCCCACCTGGTTTCGCCGTTGGAGATCTTTCATGGCCGAGAAGTGTTGGAGCCCGTCGATTCGGAACGGTGGCGCGCTGTTGCCAGTGTCGTCGCCCAGCGGACGGCCGAGTAACTCCGTGTATTCACTAACGCCTTCCCTCGTTGCTCAGGTCCCATTGGTGTCCTCGAATAACGCTCGGTCTGGCCCCTTGGGACAAGGTTCATACATCGTGGCCGGTCATGGCTGACTTCCTGAGTGGGCGCCGGGTCGCCATCGTGGACGGCGTGCGAACACCGTTTGCCAAGAGTGGGACCGTTCTCAAGGACGTACCGGCGGTCGCGCTCGCCCGCCACGCCACCAAGGCGCTTATCTACCGGACCGACCTTCGCGGCACCGAGGTGGACCAAGTGATATTCGGCCAGGTGATCCCCTCCGTGCTCACGCCCAATGTGGCCCGCGAAGTCAGTCTCCTGCCGCAGTTCCCCAAGACCATACCGGCCTACACCCTGAACCGTGCCTGTGCTTCGGCCGCCCAGGCCGTTACCTCAGGGGCAGACCAGATCGTCTTGAACCACGCCGATACCATTATTGCGGGTGGCGCCGAGTCTCTGTCAGACATCCCCATCCTCCACTCCCGCCGCTTCAGCGAGATCTTGATGCAGGCCAGCAAGGCCAAGTCACTGGGACAGCGTCTCAAGGCGCTGGCCGCCGTACGGCCCCGGGACCTGGTGCCGGTCACGCCGGCAATCGCCGAACCATCCACCGGCGAATCGATGGGACAATCGGCGGAGAAGATGGCCAAGGAGAACCATATCAGCCGGGAGGACCAGGACCGGGAGGCGCTGATGAGTCACCAGCGGGCTGCCCACGGAACCGGGAGCGGTGTCCTCACCCGTGAGATCGCCCCCTGGCTCGAAGGGCGGAACGCTCCCATTACCAGCGACAACGGCATCCGGGCCGACACCTCGCTCGAGGCGCTGGCCAAGCTCAGGCCGATATTCGACCGGCGCTACGGCAGCGTCACGGCCGGGAACTCCTCGCCCCTCACTGACGGCGCCGCCGCGGTGCTGCTGATGGAATCGAACAAGGCCGTGGCGATGGGATACCGGCCGCTGGCCCTCATCCGGAGCTACGCCGTTGCCGCGGTCGATCCCGGTGGGCAACTCCTCATGGGACCCGCCTACGCCGTTCCGCGAGCCCTCGACCGGGCCGGCATCACCTGGCAGGATCTGGGAGCGGTGGAAATCCACGAAGCGTTCGCGGCCCAGGTGTTGTCGAACGTGCAGGCCTGGGCCTCTCAGGCGTGGGCCGACAAGCTTGGCCGGTCCGCGCCGGTGGGCGAGGTCGACTGGGATATCACCAACGTGTACGGCGGGTCCATCGCCATCGGACACCCGTTCGGCGCCACCGGCGCGCGGCTGGTGACCACGCTCGCCAACGAAATGCAGCGGCGGGATGTCCAGTTCGGACTGATCTCCATCTGTGCCCAAGGGGGAATGGGGTTCGCCATGGTAGATCGGAAGAGCACACGTCTGAACTCCAGTCACACTGATATATCTCGTATGCCGTCTTCTGCTTGAAAAAAAAAACAA
>CAJVYZ010000234.1 GCA_913009915.1 uncultured Gemmatimonadota bacterium
CGGTGTCCACATCGATGTGTTCCGGCACCCGGTTCACAGTCAACCGCACACCCCCGCTCCCGGTATCCATCAACAGCCGATCCGCACCAACGTCGTCCAGCTCGATGCCGCCCGAGCCGGTGTCGATCCGAATCGTGTCGGCCTTGAGATTGCCCCCGCGCACGCCGCCGGATCCGGTGTCGATGTCGATGACATCGGAATCCACGTCGTAGACCTCGACCCCGCCGGATCCGGTATCCACCCGGAGCGTCCCGGTCACGCCGCGTACCTCCACCGAGCCCGATCCTACGTCCACATCCAGGCTGCCACGGATGTCACTCGCCGTCACCGGGGCCGAGTGAGTATCGAGCCGGATATCACCGTCGAGATTGGTCGCTTTTATGCGACCGACTGCCAGGTACACCCGGACCGTCTTTCCGCGGGGAATCCTGATGGTCAGGTCGGCCCAGGCCTCGAGTCCACTGCCATCGTCCGAAATGGTGACGTGGGACCCGCGGTTGCTGTTGTGGTCCGAGAACGTGCCGTCGTCACGCACCCGCAGTTTGGTGTGCTGGTTGGAGGACAGGAACGAGGCGACGACGCGGCGGCTCGGATACACCACACGGAGAGTATTGGCGCCGTCGATACGGCCGGTCTCGATCCGAAGCTGACCGGCATCGTCGCCACCCCGTGACACATCGATGGTCACGTCCGAACCTGAGCCGGACTCGAGCACAATCCGACCTGCCAGGTTGTAGATGGCCACATTGCTGCCGCTGACCGGGTATCGCTCCTGGGCGGAGGCCCCGGTGGGCGTCAGCCCAAAAAGCAGGGCCAGGCCTGCTGTGGCGGCCGGAGTCGATCGTGCTATCATCCGTCGAATGCCGAGGGGCACTGGTAGCTCCTTGTGTGGGTTTCCCCGTTAGATAGAACGAACCCGTCCGGGGTTGCAACGACCCGGCCGTCACAGGAAAGAACTCCATGCCCCGTCGCCGGCTGCTGCCGCTCCTCCTGGCCACCATCGCGCCCCCTCTTGTGGCAGCCCAGAGAGAGGCTCCGGATCTCATAGTCCTCAACGCCACCATCTACACCCTCGACAGTGCCCTGCCCAGGGCCCAGGCCCTGGCGGTCAAGGACGGGCGCTTCATCCTGGTGGGCTCCAACGCCCAAGTGGACGCCATCGCCGGGCCCCAGACCGAGCGGTTGGAGGCGGGGGGCCGGGTAATCATCCCCGGCATGATCGACGCCCACGCTCATCTGCCCAATCTGGGACGCATCCTGCGCACGGTGGACCTCAGGGGAACGACCTCCTACGAGGAAGTCATCGCATTGGTAAAGCGCCGGTCGGAAGAGCTGATGACGAAGACCTGGATCGTGGGACGGGGCTGGGACCAGAACGATTGGGACAGCAGGGAATTCCCCACCCACCAAGCCCTGTCCGCCGCGGTCCCCCGTAACCCCGTCTATCTCGAACGGGTGGACGGCCACGCCGCCCTGGCCAACGCCATGGCTCTGCAACTGGCCGGCGTGGACCGGCGTACCGAGGACCCCGATGGCGGCAAGATCATCCGTGACGCGGACGGCAATCCGACCGGCACCCTGATCGACGAGGCCCGGCTCCTGGTTGCCTCGGCCATCCCACCGGTGTCCAAGCGGCAGCTGGAGGCACAGATCCAGGCCGGCATGCGGGAAGCCAACCGGTGGGGGCTGACCGGCATCCACGATGCCGGCGTCGGTGCGGATACGGTCGAGCTCTATGAAGAGCTCGCCGCCCGGGGGCAACTGACCCTGCGCTTCTACGTCATGGTCGAGGCCGGCTCTCCCGGGCTCCTCGAACTCCTGGGGCACGGACCCCGCATCGCCATGGGCGACCACATGGTGTGGACTCGAGCCGTCAAGGTATCGGCCGACGGCGCCATGGGCAGCCGAGGCGCCGCCCTCCTCCGTGACTATCATGACGACCCGGGCAACCGGGGTCTCATGCTGGCGGACTACGACTCCGTTCTGACCATTGCCCGGCTGGCTCTGGAGAACGGTTTCCAGCTGAACGTGCACGCCATCGGCGACCGAGCCAATCGCAGCGTCCTCGACGCGTACCAGGAAGCCCTGAGCGAATATCCCGGGCGTGATCACCGGTTCCGCATCGAACACGCCCAGCTCCTCGCTCCCGATGACATCCCCCGCTTCGCCCAACTCGGGGTGATTCCGTCGATGCAGGGCAGCCACCAGACGAGCGACATGTACTGGGTCGCCGACAGGCTTGGCAGACCACGCCTCGAAGGCGCCTACGCCTGGCGGTCCCTCAGGGAAACCGGTGTCATCATCCCCAACGGCTCGGATTTTCCGGTCGAGGCGGTCAACCCGCTCATCTCGTTCCACGCGTTCGTCACCCGGCAGGACGCCGATGGCTGGCCTGAGGGCGGCTGGTTTCCCGAGCAACGCCTCGACCGGGAAGATGCCCTCGAGAGCATCACCGTGTGGCCGGCGTACGCCGCCTTCATGGAAAACGAGGTGGGGTCGATCAGCGTGGGCAAATTGGCCGATTTCGTGGTCCTCGACCGCGACATTATGACCGTGCCCCCCGAGGAGATCCTCGGCACCCGGGTTCTGCGGACGGTCGTTGGGGGGCGGAGCGTGTACCTGGCGCAGTAGCCCAGGTCTGGGTGGGGAGTTACCCAGCCACGTGGAATCCCTCCACCACCATGGCCGGCACCGCAACACTGCCCAACCAAGGACGTTCCTTTCCCAGCGCCAGGACACGCTCCAGGCAGCGGAACACGTTCCCCGTCAGGCGGACACCCGGTGTATGTCCCACGATGTTCCCTCCGCGCACTCGGTAGGCCAGCGACGCGGGGGCCCGGACCGTGCCGCTCCTGGCGAACCCTCTGCCAACCCCGTGGAAACCGTCGACTACCAAGCCGTCGCCGGTCGCCTCGAGCAGTCGACCCCAGTCGTCCCCACCGGGAAGCATCTCCAGGTTGGTGTAGGCCGCCTGCGGTTTGCCGAAGGTGGTGCGCCGACCGTGCCCCGTCGTCGGTACCCCGGCGAGCGCGGCTGTTTCGAGGTCGTAGATTCCCGACCGGAGGATGCCGGCTTCGATGAGCGGCAGGCGACGGCACACGACCCCTTCGTCATCGATGGGCCGCGAGCCCGGCCGCCCATCGAGCAGGGGGTCGTCGACCAGGGTGATGCGTTCATCGACGATCCGGGTCCCGACCCTGTCCGTCAGGGGCGATGTCCCGTAGTGCAGAGACGTGCCGCGCAGGGCGTGGCGAGTCGGCACCAGGACGGAGGCCACTGCCCTGGGCGTCGGGCACACGACGGCCGGCCCGTCCGCTACCGTAGCGGCAGTCTCTCCCCACGCGAGCCGTTGTTGCAGGTCGTGGACCAACGATGCCACGTCGTCATCGGCCAACAGGCCAGTGCCACCGCACCAGGCTCGGGCCGTGACACGCCGTTCGCCATGTGTCCGCGTGGCCGTGACGTCGAGGGCCACGACGGTCACCTGGTAATACTCGTCGACCCCCCTGGTATTGGCCACGTGGACGCTGCCGATGGACCGTTCCAGGTGGAGGTCGACCGTCGTCCGGTCGTCTGCCAGTTCATCACCGATCAAGACGCAGCCCAACGCCAGGTCGTCGAGATCGGCGGCCGCCGCGGCCGCATCGTACACCTGGGGCTTGGCGGTCGGCGCCGGCTCAGGGTAGAACAGCCGGCTCTCGTCGCCAACCCGTGCCGCGGCAACGGCGGCCTCTACCAAGCCGGGAACCCCAGCCGTCGTCGTCCCCGCCCCGCCAATTTTCCCGTCTACCACCAATCGCAGGTTGGCGCCCGTGGTTTCGCCGTAGTGGGCTTCTTGCAGAACCCCACCGAAAAACCGCAGCGAGGTCGTCGAGTCCGTCTTGACGACAGCGTCAGCCTGGTCGGCCGCCCGGGCGGCGAGGGCCATGAGATCTTCCATCATTTGGGCCGACCTACCGTCAGGCTTCTCACCCGGACGTGCGGCGCACCCTCGGCGACGGGGAGCGGGCTCTGGCCCGCCTTGCCACAGCCACCCCCTGACTCGGTCCAACTGAAGTCGCCGCCGACCCGGTCGATGGCACCGAGCATGTCGAACAGGTTGCCGGCGATGGTGACGCCCTTCACCATCTCGGCCAGTTGCCCGTCACGTATCATCCGGCCGTAGCCGGCCGTGTACCTGAACGAATCGAGATGGGTCCGCCCCGTGAGAACGTCGCCGGCATACACGCCAAGGCCGATGCCGGACAGCAGATCGTCGAGTTGGCCCTCCCCGGGCGCCACGAACGTGTTGGTCATGCGGACGATCGGTGGGTGACGGTATGATAGCGCCCGGGCGTTGCCGGTGGGCGTCTCGCCCAGCCGGGCGGCGGTCTCGCGCGAGTGAAGCCGTCCCACGACGACGCCGTGCTGAATCAGTAGCGTCCGTTGCGTCGGTGTGCCTTCGTCGTCGTACGGCAGCGTCCCTCGCAACCCCGCCACGTTGCCGTCGTCACCGATCGTGAGACACTCGGGGCCGATTGTCCGTCCGAGGGGAAGCATGCCCGCGACCCGGGGGTCTTCCACGATTACGTCCGCCTCGCTCAAGTGGCCGATGGCCTCGTGGGCGATCACGCCGGCGAATCGCGGGTCGAGGACGACCGGATACCGCCCGTCTCGCACGCGCGGTGCGGCGAGCAGGTCGACGGCACGTTTCGCCACGGCACGGAAACGGTCTTCCTCCTCGATGGCGCTGTTCCACCCGCGCCGCCGTCCCACGGAGGCGAGCGCCCGCTCCTCGGTGCCCGACTCTCTCGCCACCACCTGGGCCGATATGGTGAATTCGGGACGCTGTTGGTACAGCAGAGTACCGTCGGAATTCCCGTACCAGTACTCGGTGACTTCGTCGCAGTACGCCACCTTGGTGCTGACGATGCGACGGTCGTATTCCATCATGACCGTGTTCAACCGGTCCACGTAGGCCCGCTTCTCTTCCAGCGGAATGCCCCTTACATCGTCATCGAGATCCTCGAGGTCGTCGTCTTCCCGCGCTTGCATCGGAGCCCAGGGGATGGGGTCGTCCAACCGGACCGCAAGCGACAGTTCCCGGGCACGTTCCACCATGGCGGGCAACTGCTCCAGCGAGGTGAACGACGCCATCCCCCAGCCGTGCCCGTGATGCAACACCCGGACGCAGCCGCCCTCGTCGAGGCCGGTGGTGGCTCCTTCGAGACGCCGGCCGCGTTGAGCCACGGTGGTGACCCAGGATCGTTCTAGTCTGATTTCTGGGTTGTCGCCCCGGGAAGCCTTGCGATCGGA
>CAJVYZ010000235.1 GCA_913009915.1 uncultured Gemmatimonadota bacterium
ATTGAGGAGGAGTGAATCGCGGTGTCGTCTGTGTTTTTTTTATTTTTATGTTTTTGTCTTCTATTTTTTTTTTTAATGATACGGGGACCACCGAGATCTACCCTCTTTCCCTACCCGACGCTCTTCCGATCTCCGAAGCGCCACCAGGTGGGCGCCTGTTCCCAGTCGGCGTCCGGCGTCGCGCGCCAGTGCCCGGATATAGGTGCCGGCACTGACGGTGACGCGGAAGGTCACGTTGCGGCCGTCGACCTCGAGCACGTCGAGGGCGTGAACCGTCACCTCGACCGGCCGCAACGCCACCGCCTCGCCCCGGCGGGCCAACCGGTGGCTCCGTTCGCCATCCACCCGCTTGGCGGAGTACGCCGGCGGCTCCTGGAGCTGGCGTCCGGTAAAGCCCTCGAGCGTCGCGCGGACGGCGTCTTCGTCGGGCAGCGCGCCATGCCACTCCGCCACCACTGCCCCGGTGCCATCGTCGGTGTCGGTGGTGACGCCGAGCTTCATGGTGGCCCGATAGGTCTTCGGCTGCTGCTCGATGAACCGGGCCAGTCGGGTTCCCCGTCCGAGCAACACCACGAGGAGTCCGGTGGCGAACGGATCGAGCGTCCCGGTGTGCCCGACCGCCCGGGTGCCGAGTGTTCGCCGGACGTGGCGCACGACGTCGTGGGACGTCGCTCCGGCGGGCTTGTCGATCAACAGGGCGCCCGTCAGTCGAGGGACTCCCGGTGAATTTGGTCGAGCAAGGCGTCGATCTTCTTGGCGTGCTCCAAGCCACGATCGATGGCAAACGCGACCGTCGGCACCGTGCGCATCGTCAGCACCCGCGCCAGCTTGGACCGGAGGAATCCCGCGGCGCTTTCCAGTCCTTCGATCGCCCGTTGTTGTTCTTCGTCCGTTCCCGAGGTGGCGACATATATGGTGGCGTGTCCCAGATCACCGGTCACCTCGACTCTGGTGAGGGTCACGCTCCCCACCCGCGGGTCCCGCAGTTCGCGGCCGATGACTTCGGCGAGCACTTGCCGGATGTTCTCGGCGACCTGCTCCGGCCTGCGCGACGATCCCTTCATTGGATCAGCGTCACCGAATCGATGATGCGTACGCCGTCAGCGGACTCGATCACCTGGTCCGCCGCCCGGATGGTCTGCTCGGCGTCCCGCCGGTCGCTCGCCACGGCGGCACACGCCACCTCGGCTCGTTGCCATAGATCCTGATAGGCCGTTTCGGCCACACTCACGTTGAGCGTCTTGCCGAGCCGGGTGGTGAGTGGCTTCAGGATGCCGCGTTTTTCCTTGAGCGAGTGACACCCCGGCAAGTGCAGCTCCCAGGTCCCGACGGCGACCAACACGTCACACCGCCGGGGCGGCGGACGAATCCTCCAGCGTGCGCCGAACCTGTTCCACCAGGAACGATTCGATGCGGTCACCCACCTTGACATCGTTGAAGTTCTCGATGGCGATACCGCACTCGAGTCCTTCCCGGACTTCCTTCACGTCGTCCTTGAAGCGTTTGAGGCTGCTCATGGTACCGGTGTAGATGGCCACGCCGTCGCGGACGAGCCGGACCTGGGCATCGCGCTGCATCACCCCGCTGGTCACGTTGCAGCCGGCGATGGTGCCGACCTTGCTGACCTTGAAGGTCTGCAGCACCTCGGCTTCGCCGAGGATCACTTCGCGCTCTTCGGGTCGCAGCAATCCCTCGAGAGCCTGGCGCACCTCTTCCACCGCTTCGTAGATGACGGTGTAGGTACGGATTTCGACCTTCTCGCGGTCGGCGGCGGCCCGCGCCTTGGCGTCGGGGCGAACGTGGAACCCGAGGATGTAGGCCTCCGAGGCCTTGGCGAGGAGAACGTCGCTCTCCGTCACGGCGCCCACTCCGCGGTGGACGACGTCGACCTGGACTTCGTCGGTGCCGAGTTGGGCCAGCGAGTCGGCCAGCGCTTCGGCTGGGCCACCCTGGTCCGCCTTGATGATGACGCGGAGTTGACTGACTTCACCCTCCTTGAGCGCGCGGCTGAAGTCCTCGAGTGAGGTGCCACGAGCACCACGCCGGTTCTGGGCTTCGCGCTCGAGCCTTTGGCGTTTCTGCGCGATCTCACGAGCATCGGCCGCGGTAGCGACCCCGACGAAGGCGTCCCCCGCCGCCGGAACTCCGTCGATGCCGAGTACCTGCACGGGGATCGAGGGACCCGCGGCCTCGACGGCATTGCCGCGCTCGTCGAACAGGGCTCGTACCCGGCCGGAGAACTTGCCGCAAATGAAGTTCTCGCCCCGCCTCAGGGTCCCTCGCTGTACCAGAATGGTGGCCACCGGCCCCTTGCCGGGGTCGAGGGTAGCCTCGAGCACGGTGCCGTTGGCGCGACGATCGGGGTTGGCCTTGATGTCCAGCAGCTCGGCCTGCAGCAGAATCTTCTCGAGCAAGACCTCCACGCCTTGTCCCGTCTTGGCCGATATGGGGGCGGAAAGAACCTCGCCGCCGAACTCTTCCAAGACCACGTTGTGTTGCAGGAGGTCCTGCATGGTCTTCTGCGGATTGGCCGTCGGCAGATCCACCTTGTTGACGGCCACGACCAGTGGGACGCCGGCGTTCTTGGCGTGACTGATGGCCTCGATCGTTTGGGGCATGACCTGGTCGTCCGCGGCAACGACCAACACCACGAGGTCGGTCACCTGGGCGCCACGGGCACGCATGGCGGTGAACGCCTCGTGTCCCGGTGTGTCGAGGAAGGTGAGTTTCTGCCCATTCGGCAGGGCGACGTGGTAGGCACCGATGTGCTGGGTGATGCCACCCGCCTCCCCGGCGACGACGTTGGCCTTGCGGATGTAGTCGAGCAACGACGTCTTGCCGTGGTCGACGTGTCCCATGATGGTGACCACTGGGGGACGCGGTTCCTGCTGCTCGTCGTCGTCCAGCGTCTCCTCGACGAGGTCGGCCACGTATTCGTCTTCTTTCACCGCTTCGTAACCGAATTCCGACGCGATCAGTTCGATCTGGTCGAAATCAAGTCGCTGGTTGACGGTGATCATCAAGCCGAGCTCCTTGAAGGCGAAGGTGACGATCTCGGTGGCCGCTACCTTCATGAGTTCGGCCAACTCGGCGGCCGAGATGAACTCGTTCACCCGGATCCGGGTCTTTTCCTTCTCCCGCTCCTCGGCAGCGAGTCCGGCCTGGATTTCCCGGTACTTGGGATCCTGGGACCGTGCGCCACGGCCGCGCTTGCCACCCTTCATGCCGCGCAGGGTCTTGGAGATGTTGGCCCGGACGGTGCCCTGGTCCACGCTGGACCGTCGCGATTTCTTGCCTTTCTTGCGGCGTTCGCGCTCGGAGGGCTTGGCACCCGCTCCGGCGCTGCTGAATACCGGCCTCGGGCCCTGGGGCGCGGCCGGCCGGGCGACGCGCGGCGGGATGAACGGCTTGGCGGGGGGCGGCGCCGGCGCCGGCCCTACTGCCGCCGGAGGTGCAGCCGCTTCTCCGTCCGCCGCAGGAGCAGCCGGTTCTTCGACCGCCGTGGCTGTCTCGGCCTCCTTCGCCTCTTCCTCCACCGGTGGGAGGTCCAGGAACAGTGCCCGGGCTCGCTCCTCGAGCGTCTGCGGCACCTCGGCCGCGGTCGGTTCTTCGAGAATCAGCTCCAACTCGATTCGCGCTTCTTCGGCCGCCAGGCGCTTGGCCTCCGCGGCCTCTGCCTTGGCATCGGCTTTGGCGACTTCCGCTGCCGTGCGGCGGCGCTTGCGTGGTGCGGCTGGCTTGGGAACCTCGACTTCCGCCGTCTTGGCCTTGCGGCGGCCCCGCTTGGGCTTGGGCTCCTCGTGGTCGAGGCGCTTGTCCCGTTCCCACCTGACCCGGATTTGGGAGACCTGACGCGGCTCCAGTGCCGAGAGGTGGCTCCGCACGAAGATGTTCATCTCCCGCAGCATGGTAAGCAGCTGCTCCGAGGGAATCCCAAATTCGCTTGCCAGATCATGAATTCTCGTCTTGACCACTCGTTCCTCCCCTAGTCCTGTGTGCGGGCCCGGCCAACGATCCCGGCCGCGAGCGCCCGCTCCTCCACTCCAACCACCATGACAGGTGGCTTGCCTACCGTGGCGCCAAGTTGACTGGCGCTGGGGCCCTGTACCAGCGGCACCCGGCGGGCCCGGGCCAGTCGGACCACCTTGTCTTCGACTCGCCCGCTCCCGCCCCCGGCAATCACCACCCAGTGACGATCGCCCTGTCGTAATGCCCGGCCCACCCTATCTCCCCCGATTCGCACCCGCCCCCAACCGCCGCCCACGTCCCCCCCGTCCTCATCCGTGAAGGTGCCACCATCCCCGTCATCAGCGACTTCAAACGCGTCCTGGCCATCAACACCATCCTGATGGGCTTCGGTCGCCAAGACAACGCCATCCACTCCCCCAACGAACATTTCCGCCTCGACGATTTCGACCTCGGATGCCGCGCCCATGCCGCCCTGATCGACGAACTGCGAAAAATGTAACTCCTCCCCATTCGTTCCCCTGCCCGTTAAATCATTTTTATTTGAGAAAAATGTTGACGAATTGGAAAACGATGTTATATTGATACTGTAGGATTTCAAATCAGATTGATTTCGCATCATTCGGAGTGGCCGAATGGTGAAGCGAGAGCCTGTTTATCTTGTTCACTTACTCAAAGGAGACGGACTATGAAACATTGGAAGACTTTGACGTTTTTGTCCCTGGCCGGGTGTCTGGTGCTGGGGACGGCCAACCGGGCGCGGGCGGGGACGATGACGACTATTTTTGCCGATGACTTTTCCAACGGTATCGTCACCAGCAGTGACAATGGTACGCCCCTCAACACCAGCGACGACGCTCCCGGCTACTGGGTCGCCAGCAGCAGCAAAGGCGGCCAAAATCCATCGGAAACGGGCTCGGTAATCACGATGCCGTTGGGAACGGGAGCCTACGGTTCCAGCAGTATCGTCGGGCAACAAGTGACCAACGATTTCAACTTTTTCGACAAGACCCTGACGATTACCGTCACCAACATCAACTTCGGCACACCTGACACGGTCGGACGACGAGTTCGCATCGGCCTGTCGGGAAGCACCCTGGGCTTTTCAGACAAGAATGACCAACTGTTACTCGAGGTTTTCAACCTACCGAACTATGACTATGGCTATGTTACGCTGCATGGGACAGTGAATGGAACGGCATTTGCCCAATTCGGGCCCCTACATCCCACAAATCTATATTACAAGATCGGAAGAGCACACGTCTGAACTCCAGTCACACTGATATATCTCGTATGCCGTCTTCTGCTTGAAAAAAA
>CAJVYZ010000236.1 GCA_913009915.1 uncultured Gemmatimonadota bacterium
ATCAGTGTGACTGGAGTTCAGACGTGTGCTCTTCCGATCTGGGGCAGCGAGGGCAGCGAGGGCAGCGAGGGCAGCGAGGGCAGCGAGGGCAGCGAGGGCAGCGAGGGCAGCCCAAGGGATTTCATGGTCGAAGGTTTTTTGGCAACCCCGACAATCTATGCGATACGTCATGACCGCACCGCACACCGCACACCGCACGCCGCACCCCCATGAACCGTAGCGACATGCTCGCCCGGGTTTCCGATCACCGTGGCCCGTGGGACGTCCTGGTCATCGGCGGCGGCGCCACGGGCATGGGGATCGCCGTCGACGCCGCGTCACGAGGGTACGACACCGTGCTCCTGGAGCAGAGCGACTTCGGCAAAGGCACTTCGAGCCGCT
Source organism: uncultured Gemmatimonadota bacterium (assembly GCA_913009915.1). Classification (GTDB taxonomy): domain Bacteria; phylum Gemmatimonadota; class Gemmatimonadetes; order Gemmatimonadales; family GWC2-71-9; genus N074bin45. The sequence goes on from CAJVYZ010000236.1 coordinate 382, forward strand.
CCACCAAACTGATCCACGGGGGCGTGCGGTACCTGCAGCAGGGTAACGTCTCGCTGGTGCTGGAGTCCCTCAAGGAGCGCGGGCTGCTGCGGGACAACGCCCCCCATCTGGTCCACGACCTCCGCTTCATCGTCCCCAACTACGATTGGTGGGAAGCCCCATTCTACGGGATCGGGATGAAGGTCTACGACGCGCTGGCCGGGAAGTACGGCTTCGGACCGTCCAAAATCCTCTCGCGCGAGGAGACCCTGTCGTTCATTCCCACGTTGAAAACCGACGGGTTGCGCGGCGGGGTCCAGTACTTCGACGGACAGTTCGATGACGCCAGGTTGCTGATCGCATTGGCCCGTACCGCGGCCCGGCAGGGAGCCGCATTGGTGAACTATGCCCGAGTGGACCGGCTGGTGCGAGGTACCACCGGGTTCGTGGAAGGCGTGGTCGCCAGCGACCTCGAGAGTGGCACCGAACTCGAACTGCGGGCCAAGGTGGTCATCAACGCCACCGGGCCCTTCACCGACGCGATTCGCCGCATGGACGATCCCTCGGTGCGGGCCATCATTGCCCCGAGCCAAGGCGTGCATATCGTGCTCGACCGGTCGTTCCTCTCGGGCGACAGCGCCATCATGGTACCTCACACCCGGGATGGCCGGGTAATGTTCGCCATCCCCTGGCACGGCCACGCTCTCGTCGGCACCACCGACACGCCGCTAACGGACATTCGGCTTGACCCGGTACCATTGCCCGAAGAGATCGAGTTCATCCTCGATACCGCGGGCGACTATCTGCAACGCCCGCCCGCCGAAAGCGACATCTTGAGCGTCTTCGCCGGCATCCGTCCGCTGGTCCAGGCGGGCGGCGAGGATAACACGGCGGAACTGTCGCGCGACCACACGCTCCTGGTGGCGCAGTCCGGCCTGATCACCATCTGCGGGGGCAAGTGGACCACGTATCGTCTGATGGCGGAGGAGTGCGTTACCATGGCCGCCACCATCGGTGGCCTGGAGGAGCAGCCCTGCACGACACGGGAACTCCGCATCCACGGCTACCATCAGCACGCGGACAAGTTCGGCAGCCTGGAAGTGTACGGCGCGGATGCCCCGGCCCTGGAGGACCTGATGCGCAGCAGCCCCGACCTGCAGGCCCGGCTGCACGACGATCTTCCCTATCGCGCGGGAGGGGTGGTCTGGGCCGTGCGCCACGAGATGGCCCGGACCGTGGAAGACGTGCTCAGCCGCCGGACCCGGTCCCTGTCGCTCGATACCCGGGCCGCCATCGCCATGGCCCCGGCCGTCGCGTCGCTCATGGCCGCCGAGCTCGGCCACGATGCTGCCTGGGAATCGAACCAGGTCCAGGCTTTCGAAGCGCTGGCCGGAACCTATCTACCGGGATAGCGGTCGGCGGTCAGCCGTCAGCCGTCAGCCGTCAGCCGTCTGATAGCTGATAGCTGATAGCTGATAGCTGAAATCACACCGCCCCATAGGCAAGCATCGTGTCCGCCACTTTCACGAAGCCGGCGATGTTGGCTCCCTTCACGTAATTGATGTAGTCTCCCTGGCTGTTGCCTTGCTCCACACACTGGTCGTGAATGTGACCCATGATCACCTGCAGCCGTTGGTCGACTTCTTCCCGGGACCAGGTCAATCGGAGGGCGTTCTGGCTCTGCTCCAGACCTGACACCGCTACCCCGCCGGCGTTGGCCGCCTTCGCCGGTGCGAACAGCACCTGGGCCTTGATGAAGGCGTGCACGCCCGCGAGTTCCGTCGGCATGTTGGCACCTTCCACGACGGCCTTCACCCCGTTGGCGATGAGCGCCGCCGCTTCGTCCGGGTCGATCTCGTTCTCGGTGGCGCAGGGGACGGCCACGTCACAGGGGACGTGCCACGGCCGTTGGCCCTCGTGGAATTCGACGCCGAAGTGTTCGGCGTACTCACGGATCCGGCCTCGGCGGACCTCCTTGAGATCCATCATCCAGGCAAGCTTGTCCTCGTCGAAACCGTCCCGGTCGTAGATGAATCCGTCGGAGTCGCTGGCGGTGACGACCCGGGCACCCAGGTGGAGGAGTTTTTCGATGGCGTACTGGGCCACGTTGCCCGACCCCGACACGGCACAGACCTTCCCCCGGAGGCCGTCGCCCCGGTGGGCCAGCATGTTTTCGAGAAAGTAGATCGCTCCGTATCCCGTGGCCTCGCGCCGGATCAGGCTCCCGCCGTAGGACAGACCCTTGCCCGTCATGACGCCAACCCAGCGGTTCATGATCCGCTTGTACTGGCCGAACATGAAGCTGATCTCGCGCGCTCCGACGCCGATGTCACCCGCGGGAATGTCGGTGTTCTCGCCGATGTGACGATGGAGCTCGATCATCAGGGATTGGCAGAACCGCATGATTTCGCGGTCGGACTTTCCCTTGGGGTTGAAGTTGGCTCCGCCTTTGGCGCCGCCCATGGGAAGGCCCGTCAGGCTGTTCTTGAAGACCTGCTCGAAGCCCAGAAACTTGAGGATGCTCTGGTTGACCGACGGATGAAACCGCATGCCGCCCTTGTAGGGACCGATGGCGTTGTTGAACTGCACCCGCCAGGCCCGGTTGGCCCGTATGCGCCCTTCGTCATCCTCCCAAGTCACCCGGAAGATGATGATCCGATCAGGCTCCGTCATCCGTTCCAGGATACCGGCTTCCCGGTACTTCGGGTGCGCGGCGATGAACGGTAGCACCGATTCCGCCACCTCTCTCGCTGCCTGATGGAACTCGGTCTCGTGGGGATTCCGGCGAACGAGACCTGCCATGAACTCTTCCAGATCGGTTTGGAACTCACCCAACATGGGTCCGCCCTTTCATGACTACGTGTGCTGGTAGGTACGACTATCCGACGCGGCGTGGCGCAGCTCCGCCAAACCGCTCAACAACTGTCGCAAGACGTCCCCGGAGAAAGCTCCCCGGAGGTCCCGTTCTAGATGAATCACCACCGCCAACCCCGTGTTGTGGCGGCTAATCCCCTCGCGAGTCAGCCGAGCCAACACCGTGCGCCGGTCCCGTGAGTCGACCATCCGCCAAATGAGCCCCCTACGCTGGAGTCGATCTACCAACTGGGTGACGTTGGACCGACTGCATTCGAGCAACTCAGCCAGCCGTCCGAGGGGGGCCGGGCCGTTCAGCCTGGCGAGGTGGTCGAGCAATTCCAGTTGCGGGAGGGAGATGTCGACGGCCGCCAGGCGCTGATTGAGGAGATCATCGGTCTCACCAGCGGCTGCGCGAACGTAATTCACGATGGTAGGCCCTTGTAATGCCGATATTCTGATATATACCATATATTAATAATATATAGATTAATTATTAGGATTACAAGCCCAATTTCTCCGGTTCCGGGGAGTGCGAAGGGAAGGCTAAGAGGGCTAAGAGGGCTAATACGTCTTTTCCCTCTTAGCCCTCTTAGCCCTCTTTTCCCTCTTAGCCCTTTCCTGCGCACCCTCCCCCTGACCAATTATCTTTCCGGCCATTCCACAACCCGGAACCCGCCATGGATAAGCCCCTCGTCGGCGTCATCATGGGAAGCGACTCGGACTGGCCGGTCATGCAGCACGCCGCCGCCCAACTCCGCGATTTTGCCGTCCCCTACGAACGCCGGGTGGTGTCCGCCCACCGTACCCCGAATCTGCTGTTCGAATACGCCGATTCGGCCCGGAGCCGCGGGCTCAAGTGCATCATCGCCGGAGCCGGAGGCGCCGCCCACCTCCCAGGCATGATCGCTTCCAAGACGACGTTGCCGGTTCTGGGCGTACCGGTCCCGAGCCGCCACCTCAAGGGTCTCGATTCGCTGCTCTCGATCGTACAAATGCCCGGCGGAGTCCCCGTGGCTACGTTCGCCATCGGCGAGTCGGGCGCCAAGAACGCCGGCCTCTATGCCATCTCCCTCCTCGCCAACGAGGACGAAACGCTGGCGGCCAAACTGGTCAATTTCCGGGAGGCCCAGGCGCACCGGATCATGGGCCTCGAACTGCCGGAGCCCGAATGATCCTTCCCGGCGCGGTCCTCGGCGTGCTCGGGGGAGGCCAGCTGGGACGCATGTTCACTGTCCGGGCCCGCGAGATGGGCTACCGGGTGATCGTCCTCGACCCGGACCACGGAAGTCCCGCCGGCGCCATCGCAGATCACCACATCGCCGCGCAGTATGACGACGCTATCGCCCTCGAGGAAATGGCGACCAAGTGTGCCGCCATTACCACGGAATTCGAGAACGTCCCCGCGGACGTCCTGGCCCGGCTGGCCGAACGCGTCCCGGTGCGACCCGGCCCCGAGGCCGTCGCCATCGCTCAGGACAGAATCGCGGAGAAGACGTACCTCTTGCGCGAGGGGTTTCCCACGACGCCCTTCCAGGTGGTGAGGAGCCCAGACGAGCTGGCCCGGGCGTGGGACGCGGTGGGATCCCCTGCCCTCCTCAAGACGGCCCGCTTGGGATACGACGGCAAGGGACAGGCCCCGGTCACCGACCGTGAGTCGCTGACGGACGCGTTCGCCCAATTCCGCGGGGCATCATGCGTCCTCGAACGGAGGCTGGACCTCGAGGCGGAACTGTCGGTTGTCCTGGCGCGCGGCGTGGATGGAGAACTCGCCTGTTTCCCTCCCATCGAGAATGTCCACGTCGACGGCATCCTGTACACCTCCACCGTCCCGGCCCGCGTGACGACGGCCCTGACCGACCAAGCCAGGGACCTGGCCATGTCGCTGGCGGCCCGGCTCGAATATGTCGGGGTCATGGCGGTCGAGAAGTTCTTAAATAATTCCTTTGCCGCATAATTTATATCCCATGGACGCAAAACAGACCTGCCATATTCAAAAGCTTTATCCCTCCAGATAATATCACCGGTATCTGCATCTACAAGGGTAAGTCTTA
>CAJVYZ010000237.1 GCA_913009915.1 uncultured Gemmatimonadota bacterium
GTGGGGCGTAGGGGGCAGAGTAATACAGCGCCGTACTAGCCAACGTCCAACGCCCAACGCCCAACGCCCCCACGCCCCCACGCGCACATAGCATCTTTGTGATGTGCAAAGTGCTCCGCGGCGGGGTTGTGCCCTTTCTTGCTCTATTGTGTCCACCGGCCATCACCCCTAGCTTGATTCCCCACGTCACCTCATCACCGACGTATATTTCACCGACATAGCGCACGGTTTGGTGCGCGCTCTTTTGTGGGGGTGCCTATGGCCACGTCCGGGTCTCGGGAGGCGCTTGAGTTGTCTCCCAATGCCATTACGGTTCTCGAAAAGCGGTACCTGATCAAGGACAACAACGGTCAGCCTACCGAGAAGCCCGAGGACCTTTTTTGGCGTGTCGCCCGGACCATCGCGGAGCCCGACACCACCTACGGCGCCTCCGAGGGAGCCTCGGAGGAGTTGGCCAACGCGTTCTACGGTCTCATGGCCAAGCGGCTGTTCGTCCCCAATTCCCCCACCCTGATGAACGCCGGCCGGCCCCTGGGTCAATTGTCGGCCTGTTTCGTCCTCCCGGTCGAGGACACCCTGGCCAACGGCAAGGACGGCATCTACGACACCTTGCGTTCGATGGCCCTGGTCCACCAGTCCGGCGGCGGCACGGGCTTCAGCTTCTCGCGCCTCAGGCCGTCCAATGACATCGTCCGGTCCACCATGGGGGTGGCCTCGGGCCCGGTATCGTTCATGACCCTGTACGACGCCAGCACCGACGTGGTCAAGCAGGGTGGCACCCGCCGGGGCGCCAACATGGGCATCCTGCGGGTCGATCACCCCGATATCCTGGCGTTCATCGACTGCAAGAACGACATCACCCAGATCACCAATTTCAATCTCTCCGTGGCGGTCACCGACAGCTTCATGGCCGCCCTGGAGGCCGACGAAGACTACGATCTGATACATCCCAAGACCCAGGAAGTGGTGGGCCGGCTCAACGCCCGCGAGGTATGGCACAAGGTCATTCACGGCGCCTGGCGGACCGGTGAGCCCGGCGTGTTCTTCATCGACCGGGCCAATCGCTACAATCCCGTGCCCCACCTGGGGTCGTACGAGGCCACCAACCCCTGCGGCGAGCAGCCCCTGCTGCCGTACGACGTGTGCAACCTCGGCTCCATCAACCTCGGCATGTTCGTCATCGACGGCGCCGTCGATTGGGACTACCTGCGTACCGTGGTACACCTGTCGACCCACTTCCTCGAGAACGTGATCGACGCCAATAACTTCCCGCTTCCGGAAATCACCAATCTGGCCCGGCGCATCCGCCGTATCGGCCTCGGGGTCATGGGCTGGGCCGACATGCTCATCAAGCTGGGCATCGCCTACGACTCCGACGAGGCGGTCGAGTTGGGGCGCAAGGTGCAGGCGTTCGTCGACGAGGAAGCCAAGGTGGAGTCGGAACGGCTCGCCACCACCCGGGGCGTTTTCCCCGAGTGGGAGCGGAGCATCTGGGGTCCGGACGAGTCCTGCGCCCGCAACGCCGCCGGCGAGCGGATCCGCCCGATGAGAAAACTGCGCAACTGCAACGTCACCACGGTGGCGCCCACCGGTACCATCTCGATCATCGCCGGATGCAGTTCCGGCATCGAGCCGCTGTTCGCCGTGGCGTTCATGCGCAATCAGGCCGGCGTGCTCATGCCCGACGTGAACGAAGACTTCGTCGCCATCGCCCAGGCGGAGGACTGGTACTCCGAAGAGTTGATGCAACGCATCGCCGAGGCCGGCAACATCGAATTCGACGAGGTTCCGGAGCACTGGCGCCGCGTGTTCGTTACCGCCAATCACATCAAGCCCGAGTGGCACATCCGCATGCAGGCCGGCTACCAGGAGAACAACGACAGCGCCATCTCCAAGACCTGCAACTTTGCCAACGACGCCACCGAGGACTACGTCGAGGAAATCTACCGGTTGGCCTTCGAACTCGGCTGCAAGGGCGTCACCGTCTATCGCGACGGCAGTCGGGCCATGCAGGTCCTCTCCACTGGAGCCACGGCCCAAAAGGTCCAGGCGCAAGCCACCAGCGAGGGCCACGCCGAGGCCCGTGCCGACCTCGTCATGCCCGCGGCTGCCGCGGACGACGATACCCTCTCGCCGGCCGACCTGCACGGCGAGCTGGCGGAGATTCGCACCGAGAACGAACGGCTGCGCGCCATGGTGCACGAACTGGAGGCCGAGAACCTCCAGCGGCGCCAGAAACGATCGCGGCCCGAACTCCTCAGGGGCACCACCCGACGAGTCGATACTCCCCTGGGTACCCTCTACGTCACCCTGACGGAAGACGACAAGGGCCAACCGTTCGAAGTCTTCATGAGCCTGGGCAAGGCCGGTGGCGCGCTCATGGCCGACGTCGAAGCCATGGGTCGCCTCATCAGCCTGGCGCTGCGCTCCGGCATCCCGCTCAAGGAAGTCTACCGGCAGTTGCGGGGCATCAGCTCCGACCGGACCATTGGACTGGGACCCAACAAGGTGCTGTCGGTACCGGACGCCGTCGGCATCGCCATCGAGCGTCACATGCTCGACAAGCAGGGCGTTCAGCAAGAGCTGCTCCCCTCCACCCGGCAGGACGCCGTGGTAGAAGTAACCCAGACCATCAGTACCGGTGCCGAGCAGATCGTTCTCAGCGGTATACAGAATACCCTGGCCGGTGCCTGCCCCGATTGCGGGTCGCAACTCGAGTACGCCGAGGGCTGCGTCAAGTGTCACGTGTGTGGTTACTCGGAGTGTGGATGACGGAAGCGGGGGCGGTCGAAAGCGGGGGCAGCGGGGGCGGCGAGGGCAGTTAGTTGTCGCTTTAGCGACAGGGCCGAGCCGCGGCTTTAGCCGCGAATACGAATACGAATACGAAGGCGACGATGCAGGGGGCATCCAGGTGTGGATGCCCCCTTTTCCTTTTTGCCCGGCGGAACCATTGACCGACCGGCGTCGTTAGAGCCAGCGACCCTCACCCAAGGTGCCCCGTGTCCCTCGAGTACTGGTTCATGTTCCCGATATCGATCGGCATTGCCACCGTAGCGATGGCGTCGGGAGTAGAGGGCGCCACCTTCTTCACGCCCATCTTCATCTTGCTGCTCGGTCTCGAGCCCGCGGTGGCGATCGGCACCGGACTGATCACCGAGGTGTTCGGTTTCGGCAGCGGACTGGTCGCCTACTATCGCAAGCGGCTCATCGACTACCGTCTGGGTGGCGCCTTGTTGATGGTAACCGTTCCCATGGCCCTGGTCGGTACCTGGATCGCCACGATGGTCGATGCCGGGATCCTGAAGGCAGTGCTCGGTGTCGGGCTGCTCGCGGTCGCCGCCAGCTTCCTGCGAAGCCCGGCAACGGAGACCGTCAAGCGACTCGACGACGATATCGCAGCCGCATCACGCGAAGGCTCTACCAGGGTCCTGACCACCGCCGAGGGCGAAACCATCCGGTACACCGTGTGCAATCGCGCCGAAGGTTCGGCCATCGCCGGCATCGGGGCGTTGTTTCTGGGAATGGTATCGACCGGACTGGGGGAGATGAACGGTTACTTCCTGTTGAAGCGCTGCCGGGTTCCCAGCAAGGTGGCCGTGGCCACCAGCGTACTGGTCGTGGCGGTGAGTGCGCTGGTGGCCTCGGTGGGGCACGTGGCCGGGTTCCTGACAGAAGGCGGATCCGCGTTGGACACGGTAATGAGCCTGGTCATCTTCACCGTCCCGGGCGTGGTCATCGGCGGGCAATTGGGATCGCTGGTGGCGAGTCGCATTTCACAGCATCTCCTCGAGCGATCGTTGGGGATTCTGTTTCTGGTGGTGGCACTGCTGATGCTGGCACCGGGTCGCTGAGTGAGGCGGGGGCAGCGAGGGCAGCGGGAGCAGCGAGGGCGGTGGCAGTGGGGTGGTCTTGGCCAGGTGGGTATATTCCTTCAGACATAACCACTTGGAGATCACGTAATGCTCGCACACGGAAGGCATTCGCGACTAAAGTCGCGGCTCGGCCCTGTCGCTGAAGCGACAACCGCCCTGCAGTTACCTGCCCCCGCTGCTCCCGCTGCCCTCGCTGCCCTCGCCGTCGTGGCCCTCGCGTCTCTCACCCCTTCACCAGCCTCCGCCCAGGTCACGACCAAGATTCTCATAAGAGTCACCTCGCACGATGCCAAGATCATCGGTTCGGGGGTCGGGGGAGCGCGGGTCACCATCCGGGATTTCCAAACCGGCGCCATTCTGGCGGAAGGCATCCAAGAAGGGAGTACCGGGAACACCAGCTCCATCATGGTGACCCCGCGGGAGCGTGGCGCCACGGTCTACGGCACCGACGGTGCCGCCGGGTATCTGGCCACCCTCGAGTTGTCGCAGCCGACCATGATCGAGATCACCGCCGAGGGTCCGTTGGGGACCCCTCACGCCATCCAGCGAGCCTCCAAGACCATGCTGGCGGTGCCGGGCCGGGACGTGCTGGGTGAGGGAGTCCTCATCGAACTGATCGGCTTCACCGTCGAGTTGCGGTCACCCGCCGTGGCCGCCTCGCTGACGGCGGGAACTCCGTTCACGGTGGCGGTGTCGGTGACGATGCTGTGCGGCTGCCCCACCGAGCCGGGCGGCCTGTGGAACGCAGACGATATCGAAGTGCTGGTGCGGGTGCTCGACGGCGGCAAGGAGGTGGCCTCTCAGCCCCTCTCGTTCGCCGGCACCACCAGCACCTATGCCGCCGAACTCACCGTGTCACAGACAGGGCGGCTGGAACTGCAGGTGCTGGCCCTGAACGACGACACGGGCAATTTCGGCATGGCCAGCCGGACAGTGGTAGTGAAGCCCGCGCGGTAGAGCGGGCTTCACGGCGGGGGCAGCGGGGACGAAAGCGGGGGCAGCGGGGGCAGCGGGGGCAGCGAGGGCAGGTAGCAGCCCGCCAGCATTGCGTGAATCTCCTGTAGTCGGTGGCTGCAAGAAGCGACAGGGGACATCCACACCCGGAGGCCCTCCGTTGTCATCTGCCCCCGCTGCTCCCGCTGCCCTCGCTGCCCCCGCCGCTGTCCGCCCCTTGCTCACTGGCCAACAAGACACCAATTTCATGGGCGGGCAGCAATCCCATTCCACCTGGTTGAGGAAATCCATGGCAGATCAGTCTGAAGGACAGATCGGAAGAGCGTCGTGTAGGGAAAGAGTGTAGATCTCGGTGGTCGCCGTATCATTAAAAAAAAAAGAAAAGAATAAACAAAATCAAAAAAAAAAAAAAAAAAAAATGATGAATGAACTGACACTCAA
>CAJVYZ010000238.1 GCA_913009915.1 uncultured Gemmatimonadota bacterium
CAGTGTGACTGGAGTTCAGACGTGTGCTCTTCCGATCTGGCTTATCGAGAACCGGTATTCTTCTAGCGCACCTCACGTCACCCGCTGAACCACGGACAGCGCACCATGGCAAATGCCACCATGACAAAGGATGGGGTCCAACCCCAACTCGAACGTCTCAATAACTTTCGTGCCGGACGGAATCGCGTCGTCACCTGTTACCTCAAGCTCGAACCACGCGACCGGACCCGCGGCAAGTACCTCATTAAGGTAAAAAACCGGATCAAGACCGTCAGCGAGTCGCTCGGCGACTCCGGCCTGTCGCGCGCGGTACGCGAGGCAGTTCGGGCCGACCTCGCCCGGCTGGACGATTTCCTCCAGCGCCCCGGCAACCTTCCCGCCACGAGGGGCCTGGCCGTCTTCCTGTGTGGACCGCTCGACCTGTTCGAGGTGGTGCCGCTGCCCAAGGTGTACCGCTCGCGGGTGGTGGTGGACCGCCATCCGCTGATTCGCGAGCTGGCAGCGGTGGAGGACGAGTTCGGCCGGCTGCTGACGGTGGTGGTCGACCGGGCCTCGGCCCGCATCTTCGAAGTCACCGCCTTCGACGTCACCGAAGTGGGCAGCTTCGAGGCCGGCAACGCCCGCACCAAGCGGTTCAGCAGTCAATCGGGCCGCTGGGGCGAGCACAACTACAACAATCGCATCCGCCAGGAGAAGGCCCGCCACTACGAGGCCGTTGCCCGGGCGTTGTTCCAACTGAAGCAACAACAGCCGGTGCGGGGCATCGTGCTGGCCGGCCCGGGGAAGGAAGCGGGGGCGGTGGAACCGTTCCTCCACGCCTACGTGGCAGACCGTGTCATCGGCACAGCCAAGCTGAACCCGCAGACCGCTACCGCGGCCGACGTCCGTGAGACGACCCTTACGGTCAGGGAAGCGCACGAGCGGGAATCGGAGCGGCTCCGGGTGGCAGAGATGATCGACGCCGTCGGCAACGGCTGGGCCATCAACGGCCTTGCCGGCACCCTTCGCCGGCTGGCCCGAGGCCAGGTGCAGACGCTGCTGGTAGACGCCGAGGCGTACATGCCGGGCTTCAAATGCAATGCGTCGGGGCGGCTGGCCGCCGACGCCAGAAGCTGCCGCCTGGAAGGCGACGCCGAGCCCGTGGTCGACCTGGTCGACGAGGCCATCGAAGAAGCCCTGCGGCAACACGTGCAGGTGGACGTGGTCTATGAGCCCCGCGCCAGGAATGCGATCGAGGGGCTGGCCGGACTATTGAGGTTTAGGTGATTGACCCGGATGCCTGGTAGGGGTGACATTTGGAAAAGGCTAAGAGGGCTAAGACGGCTAAGAGGGCTAAGACTCTGCCCTCACAACTACGTCCTACGTCCTACGCCCTACGCCCTTTTTAGCCCTCTTAGTCCTCTTAGCCCTCTTAGCCCTTCTTCTTATAGCCCTTCTTCTTAGCCCTTCTTCCTGTTAGCCCTCTGCGCCCTTCTTCCCGAAGTGAAGTAATCACCCCGGGCCAAGACCATGACGGGCCTTTTCGCCGCCGCGTTCCAAGCGGATTTCCGGCCGCCAGCGGAAGCGCTCCAGCCACGGATTGTCGGCCCCCTCCACCGCATCAGCGATGATCCCACCCAGGACGGGCGCGAACTTGAAGCCGTGGCCCGAGCCGCCGCTGGCTACGGTCAGGCCCGCCACGTCCGGGTGGCGGTCGATCCAGAAGTCGCCGTCCCGGGTGTCGGCGTAGAGGCATAGACGGCTGGCCACCACGGGCGCATCGGCCAGCAGGGGAAAGGTCTCCTGCAGGAACGCGCGCTGGTGGGCCTCGGCGCCGGCGGGGATCTCCCGCGGACCGTCGGGATCGGTATCGCTGCCTTCGGAATGGGTGGCGATCTTGACGGCACCATCCCGACTCAGCGGGAACCCGTAGAAACCGGTGTGCACGATGTCGGCGGTAAACACCGGGAACACCTCCGCGCGGAAGGCTTCGGGATTGTTGGGCGCGTAGTGGAACACCGGGTGGCCCGACGAGCGAAAGACCGGCGCCAGCTCCGGGACCAGTTTGGTCACCCAGGTTCCGGTCGCCACGACCACCTCGTCCGCACCGAGCACCGTGCCGTCCCCTCCGGTTATTCCAACGACTCGCGCACCGTCTTTGGCCAGGCCGGCGACGCGGAACCGCTCGCGCACGACAACCCCTTCCGCCTTGGCCCACTCGAGGTTGGCGACCACCACCTTGCTGCTTTCGGCATGACCGCCACGCGCGTGGTAGAACCCGTCGACGTGGTTGCCGGTGCTCCATGCCGGGAAACGGCGCGCAATCGACGCGGCATCCACCCGATCCGGCGCGTGGCCCCGGCGGTTGAGCAACTGCCAGCTCTCGAACTCGAACCCGCCCGGGGCCATCGGCCGACGGCACACCATGAGCACCCCGGTCTGGTGGAACAACGGACCGGTTCCGTCCCCACGCCACTGGTCGTTCCAGTCATCCCATCCCTCGAGCGCCTCCTCCACCAGAGCCATGTGGTGCTCGTCGGTACCGTACTCCATGCGAATGACCTTGGAGATATCGGTACTGGCGGCATCGGGATGAGGCATGGGCCCGGCATCGACCAGGGTGACCCGGTGCCCGCGCCGTCGCAGCTCGAGCGCAGCGGTGACACCAAAGATGCCGGAACCGATGACGATGATACGCGAGTTGGACATGGATAGGGGCCGGGGGCTCATGGCTGTCGGCTATCGGCTATCGGCTATAGGCTGACGGCCGGCCGCCACGGCTGCGTTCATGGTCCCACGACCATATCCACCCAAACCAATCTATGGTCCGACACGCCGACCAAGTCGAACAACGGATCATCGCTCAGCGGCCAGAACACTCCGGCATCGACGACGCCGAGGTCCTTCGATGGGAGAACGTAGTCGAGCCGCAGGTTGCCCGGTCCCCGCTCGCCGTCATCGAAATCGGCGGTGTCGAACCCGGGGTCGCCGGTGTGTCGCTCGTTGTAGCCACCCTGGAGCCGCGCCTGTTCGGAGCCGCCGGCGCTGGTCGGGGTGATGGACGTGTCTACCCGGGGGTGCCGCAGCAACATGGCGATGGGCCGCTCATGGCTGTCGCCGTCGTGCGGGTCGGAGTTCATGTCGCCCATTATGATGAAGGAGGCTCCGTCGGTCAGTCCTCCGCCGGTTCCGCGGTCGTCATACAGATAGGACGCGGCATTGGCTGTGATGTAGTCGCGCCACAAGCGAATTTCGTCGTGGTTGCGCCGGCCGTTGCGATCTTCCGGTCCATCGAATACCGGAGGTGTCGGGTGGCTGATCAACAGGTGCACCGTCCTCCCAGCGACGTTCACCGGGACGTCCCAGTGGCTCTTGGATGACAGGGGCAATACCGCCAACTCGGCGTCGGTGTACCATGGCTCGCCCGAATCGGGGTCGACCGGCAACAGCGCGTCGGGCATGTCCCGCCACAGGAGATTCTGGAAGGTCCGGATCTCTTCCGTATGGATGGGGAACCGGGAGTAGATCACCATCCCGTACTGGCCGGGAAAGAAGCCGAACCCGAGCGCATCGCCACCGTAGGCGACACCCGAGGCGCCCACGATTCCGTCGTTGTCGAGGTCCAGTCCGGAAGGGGTACCGGTATTGACCGAGGCGGTGAACCAGAAAGGATACTCGATCGCCCGGGCGGCGGGCTCCCCCGACACGCGCTGCCCCACGGCGAGGTAGCGGTCGTGGAACAGCCGTGCAGCCTCACCGTTATCGTCCCAATCGAATTCGTTGACTACCAGGATGTCCGGCCGCACGCGCTGGACGATTTCGGCCACGGCTTTAGCTTGCGGGTCGTCGCCGGCAAGGTCCGTTACCAACTTACCGGCATCGTTCCGGTTGAGCGAAGCGTTGAAGGTGGCCACCCGAACGGAGTGCGACTCCCGCCGACCGCACCCCCCAAGGCCAACCATCACGAGGCCGCCAACCATCAGGTAGACCACGATCCGTTTTCTCGTCATGGCTGCCGGAATGAATATTGAATATTGAATGCCCAGAATAATGAATATTGAATGTCCTGAACAATGAGCGTTGAGCCTCCAGTAGCACCCCACGCCCTACACCCCACGCCCTACGCCCCACGCCCCACTTCACCACCCTTCTTCCGGTCGCGCACCAACTGCGCGGCCGCCAGCCGCCCACTCTGCCCCGTGATCCCTCCCCCGGGATGCGTGGCCCAACCACACAGGTACAGACCGCCCACCGGCGTGCGATAGTGGGACCAGCCGGGGATGGGCCGCATGAACAGGATCTGGTCGAGCGCAACTTCGCCCTGATAGACTTGCCCCTCGGTCAGTCCGAACCGGCTTTGCAGATCGAGTGGAGTCAACACTTCCCGGCCTACGACGGCGTTGGCCATGTTGGGCGCAACGTCCTGCAGAATCCGCAAGGCGAGGTCGCCAATTGCCTCCCGCTCGGACGCGCCCCACGATCCGTCCCGCCGGTGGAACGGGGCGTAATGCAGCCAAGCGGACAACACGTGGCCACCTTCAGGCGCCAGACTCGGGTCGGACACCGACGGGATGACCAGCTCCAACGCAGGACGATCGGATACTTCGCCGTACTTGGTGTGGTCGTACGCCCTTTCGAGATAGTCCAGACCGGGACACAACACCACGGTGCCGCGCAGGTCGGTGGCGTCCAGTCCGGTGAAGTCGGGAAGTTCCCCCAGCGCCAGGTTCACCTTGGCCACTACTCCCCGGTACCTGACCCGTGCTGCCATGGCGACGAACTCGGGATCGAGGTGCACCGGATCGACCAAATCGGAAAAAGTCCGCCGGACGTCGTAGCCGGACACGACGGCTCGCGCGGGGATCTCTTCGCCGGAGTCGAGGACTACACCGGTCGTGCCACCCTCTGTTACCACAATCTGTGCCACACCCGTGCCGGTGCGGAACTCCACCCCGCGCTCCCGGGCTGAGACCTCCAGCGTCCAGGCGAGATGGCCCACACCACCGCTGATGATCGGTCGGCCCCGGGGGATGGCCGTCGCTCCCACCTGCTGGTGCAGTAACCCGAAGGCCGTGCCCCCGCTCCGGGGCCCAAGGGCGAGGTGCCGCACCGCAACCACGCCGAGCGCACCCTTGAGGAGGTCGTCTTCGAACCAATCGTCGAGCAGATCCGACACCGGCATGGGGAACGTCCGCAGAAATTCCATCAGCTCCAGATCGGAAGAGCACACGTCTGAACTCCAGTCACACTGATATATCTCGTATGCCGTCTTCTGC
>CAJVYZ010000239.1 GCA_913009915.1 uncultured Gemmatimonadota bacterium
TATCTTGCATATAACACGTAATACATTCTCGTTTTTCTCTATACTCTTGTTCTGGTCCCGTATATGTGTTAGCAGCGTAGATATCTCTTATATGCTCGTCATACTGTTTTTTTACTTTTTTTTTTTTTTTCAAGCAGAAGACGGCATACGAGATATATCAGTGTGACTGGAGTTCAGACGTGTGCTCTTCCGATCTTGTCGCCATGGTGCGGGGCGGTTACGAATACCAGGGGCAGAAATGCAGCGCGGCGTCCCGCTGCTATGTGCCGAAGTCCATCTGGCCGGAATTGCGCGACCGCCTGGTAGCGATGATCGGTGACATCCGGATGGGCGATCCGGCGGACTTCGGCAACTTCATGGCAGCGGTGATCGACCGGAAGTCGTATAGCAAGATCACCGGTTACATCGAAGAGGCGAAGGCCGATCCCGGTATCGAGATCGTGGCGGGTGGCGGGGCCAGTGACGAAGTCGGCTACTTCATCGAGCCAACGTTGCTCCGGGCGGACGATCCCCATGCGCGGGTGATGTGCCAGGAAATCTTTGGCCCGGTGTTGAGCGTATATGTATACCCCGATAATTCATGGTCGGAGACGCTGTCGCTGGTGGACACGACGTCGCCCTACGCGCTGACGGGCGCGGTGTTCGCCCAGGACCGGGCGGCCCTGATCGAGGCCAAGCGGGTGCTGCGTTACGCGGCCGGCAATTTCTATCTCAACGACAAGCCGAGCGGAGCGGTGGTCGGTCAGCAGCCGTTCGGCGGGGCCCGGGCCAGCGGTACCAACGACAAGGCGGGGTCGCCGCTGAATCTCCTGCGGTGGGTATCGCCCCAGACCATCAAAGAGACGTTCGTGCCGCCGATCGACTATCGCTATCCGCATATGCAAGCCGAGTGACCGGGAGCAGGTCGTGAGGCTGCCACACAGCCGTTCGAGGGGCCTCCGGGGGGGAGGCCCCTTGGTCGTTGCCCTGGTGATGATGGCACCGCACGGGGAGACGCTGGCGGCCCAGGCTGGTTCCGCCATCCGGTATCGGCCGGAGCTGTTGGCCTGCGTGGCTTTCCATCAGGCGGTACTGAGTGATCTGGAAACGGTGCACGGTGAAGATCGACGGACCGAAACAACCGGGTGGGAGGGTGACCTCGTCCTCCGGGCCCAAGCCGACACCGGAGGGGTGTTGTCGGTGGCGGCATGGTTCGAACGGTTGCGAGTGTGGCACGATACGCCGGAAGGAAGACTCGAGCCCGCCACGGACGGGATGCTGGGTGGCCGTTACCGGGGGATCTTGCGTCCCGCTGGTGACTACCGCCCGGTCACCGCACCGTTCATCCCTGAGGCGGTTTCAGCGATCGCGGCGATGGACACGGCGCTCGACGAGTTGTTCCCGCCGCTGCCGCCGGCGCCGTTGATGCCGGGTGGCACGGTGACCGATGGGCGGAAATGGAGATTCCACCGGCTGAGCGATACCCTGGTGGCCGGGGGAACGGCCCTGCGGCTGAGGGTTCTGCGCAGCGACACGACCTCGGTGGTGGTCGACTGGGGCAGCGGGCAGGTTTCGCAGGGTGAATCAGTCGAGGAAGAATGGGGCCGCGTGTTGTGGCAGATCGGGAAGGGGCCGCTGTCGTGGGTCCGGCGCATCACCACGGTAGTGACCTTTCCGGCAACCGCCGTATCCGTGCGACCGGTGCGCACGGAAGTGCGTCAGGAGCGTCGGCTCGAGCACCTCGGGGCTCTGCCGCCGGAGCGCTGTGCGGTGCCGTAACGGCCCACGCCACAAGCAACTCTCTTGATCCCGCGTTAGGAAGTTCCTACCTTAGTCAACAACTTCGCCGGGAGGCCCTGCCGATGTCGGAACGCTTCCTGAGCTCCGACGAATACGACGAACAAGCCCACCAACTCTACAACGAAGGCCGCTACGACGACGCGCTGGACATCTTAAAGGAAGGCGCAGCACTCTATCCCCAAGCCGCAGAACTCCAGGTCGGGATGGCTTATGCCTATCTCGCCAGGGAAGAGTACGCCTGGGCCCGCCGCTGTTTCGAAGCCGCCCTCGCCCTCGATGTGAATCACGAGGACGCTCTAGCGGGGTACGGCGAGGTGCTGTTGAAACTGGGCGATGTTGCGGGCGCCTTGTCGGCGTACGAGCGCATCGTCGAGTTGGGGTTTCAAGACGACCACGAACTCATGCTGCAACTGGGCCGGGCACTGTTCCGCCAGGGGTTGGTGGGCCACGCCCACCGTTTCTTCGGGCTGGTGGTTTCGAACCACCCCGACTCGGCCGAGGCCGCAGCCTGCGTCGGCTACGCGTCGCACCGGATGGGTCGCGATCCGATCGCGCTCTACTGGATGCGCCGGGCTCTCGAACTCGATCCCCAATACAGTGAAGCACGCAT
This sequence comes from uncultured Gemmatimonadota bacterium, assembly GCA_913009915.1. GTDB lineage: Bacteria > Gemmatimonadota > Gemmatimonadetes > Gemmatimonadales > GWC2-71-9 > N074bin45. The sequence continues at coordinate 2,390 of CAJVYZ010000239.1, forward strand.
CTATCTGGCCAACATTCTGTACGATCGAGGGGAGTCGGAAGCCGCGCTCCACCATTTGGGGCTAACCCAGCCCGAGGAGCATTACGACGAACTGGGGTTGTGGCGCTACCTCGAACTAAAACGGGCGTTGTACCGGTTGCCGGAAGACGACCCCGAACTGAGGCCATGGACCCAGCGGCTGAGAGAAATTGCCGGCGAGCCAGACCCGATCGACGTGCTGCTGGCCGAAGTCGAGGCACACCAACCGGACGGCAGCACTCGCGATCCCACGCAATTGGAATTGTTCAGTGCCATGGTGGCCGACCTGCCGGGCATGGAGAAACGGCGGGCAAACCACGGGGGTAGCCACCTCGTCGCCACCCTCGCTGGTCATCTGTTCGACGGGAGCTGGGACGAGATTCTGCTGCTGATGCGGGATGCCGACGTGGAGTGGGCCGGAGCGTCCTTGCGGGAATTCATGGCGGGACAGGCGAGGCGAGGCCAGACGGAGACCGGCATCGTGATTCCCGTCACCGATGCCGAGGCGTTCATTCGGGGAAGCGCCGAGGCCGGCGTCCTTCGCATCATCCAGTGACGTCAGCAGGCCGTTGATGGGCCGCTGGACAGAAGGCGTCCGGCGGGCGCAACTCCCCAACGGACTCACGGTCCTGGTTCAGGCGCAATCCGCCGCGCCTGCTGCCGCAGTGGTCACCCACGTCAAAGCCGGATTCTTCGACGAACCCGACCGATGGGTCGGCGTCTCGCACGTGCTGGAACACATGTTCTTCAAGGGCACTCCGACGCGAGGTGTCGGCCAGATCGCCCAGGAAACCAAGGCCGCCGGCGGCTACCTCAACGCCGGCACGTCCTACGACTACACCACCTACTATGTGGTGCTCCCCGCCGCCTCACTCGAAACGGCGCTCGACATCCAGGCGGACGCGCTCCAGCACTCTCTCATCGACGCCGACGAACTCGCCCGGGAACTGCAGGTCATCATTCAGGAGGCCAAACGCAAACGGGATTCGCCGGGCGCGGTCGCCACCGAGACGCTGTTCCAGATCATGTACGACCACCACCGGATCCGACGGTGGCGGATCGGCCACGAAGATCACCTGGCCCAACTCACCCGTGACGACGTCTGGCAGTACTACCGCTCCCGCTACGTGCCACGCAACACCATCGTTACCATCGTCGGCGACATCGATCCGGACGAGGCACTGGCCATGGCGCGGACTCGGTACGAAGACTGGCCGGACCATCCTCCCGCAGAAGATCATTCACCGGCCGAACCGTCACGGCGGGAGGTGCGCGTGCGCACCCTACGCGGTGACGTGGCGCAGGGACGACTGATGCTTGGCTGGCGGACGGTGCCGCCGCAACACCCCGACGAGGCGGCTCTCGAACTGGCGGTAGCGGTACTGTCGGCGGGCCGGGGCTCCTGGTTGTATCGATTGCTTCGTGCCCCCGGGGTGGTGTCGGCGGTGTCGGCGTACACTTTTGCGCCGACCGAACTGGGGTTGTTCGGCGTGGGAATGGAACTGGCGCCGGACCGCATTGCCCCGGCGCTCGATGGGTTGGGCCACGCCCTCGATCGCTTGGTGAACGACGGCCCAGGGGCGAGTGATTTGGAACGGGCCCGGACGCTGCTGCTCACGCGGTGGGCACGGGGGCTCGAGCCGACGGACGGACGCGCCTCTGCACTGGCGGCGGCGGAGGCGCTGCGGGACGTCCACCTGTTGGACGAAGAGTTCCAACGGCTACAGGAGACGACGGCTGAAGAGGTTCGGGAGGCCGTTCAACGATGGATCGATCCCCGATCGGTATCGGCAGTGAGTTACCTGCCCGAGGAGCAAGGGGCCGACCTGGACGTGGCTGATGTAGCTGCCCGGCTGGGGTATGGGGCCGGCACGCCATTGACGGCGCTACCCGATATTCCGGTGGAGGTCCCTCCATCCATTCATGTGACCCTGGCCGGCGACGACATGGTGCAACGAGTGTCGCTCGACGGAGTCGATGTCATCGTCTGGCCCAAGCGGGACGTGCCGACGATCACCCTGGGTGTCTACGGTTCACGCGATCCCAGCGAGACGCTCGATACCGCAGGGCTGGGAGCTCTGGCAGTCCGCAGTGCCGTTCGTGGCGTCGGACCGTACGGAGCGGGCAGCGTGGCATACGCGTTCGAGCGCCGGGGTGGAGCCGTGGGGGTGCACCTGAGTGGCGAGCGCTTCGGCTTCCGCTGCACCGTGCTGGCGGACGAGGCCCCAGCGGCCGCCGGCCTCCTGCGACGGCTGTTCGAAGATCCCTCGTTCGCCACCGAAGAAGTGGATCGTGAGCGGGCGGTGATGATCGAGGAAGCCCGGCAGCGGACCGACGACATGTTCGGCTATCCCTTTCAACTGGCTTTTGGCGCCGCGTTTCACGACACGGGCTACGGCGTGCCGCTGGGGGGAACCCCGCAATCGCTGGCGAGGTTCGATGCCGGCCGGGCGCACGACGAATTTCGGCGATTAACCGACGGTAAACGGCTCACCGTGGTCGCCGTGGGTGACGCCGAGCCACAAGCATTGGCCGAACGAATTGCCGCGGCATTCGAAGACTACGCCGCGGCACCGTCAGGCGCCGGGCCGGAGCCGGGGGGATACGCCGTCGACACGTCGGCGGTGGCACGAACGGAACAGCGAGACAAGGCCCAAACGGCGCTGGCAATGGTCTTCCCCGGGCCGGGCCGCCGACACGACGACCGGTTTGCGGCCGAGGTATGGGCGGCCGTGGCGGGCGGCCTGGGAGGCCGGCTGTTCGAGATTCTGCGGTCGCAGCAGTCGTTGGCCTACACGGTGGTGAGATCGGAAGAGCACACGTCTGAACTCCAGTCACACTGATTT
>CAJVYZ010000240.1 GCA_913009915.1 uncultured Gemmatimonadota bacterium
GCATCATCCCCGGCTACGGCGGCACCCAACGCATGGCGCGCCTTCTCGGCAAAGGAAAAGCGCTTGAGCTTATCCTCACGGCGGGCAAGGTCAAAGCCGACGAAGCCCTTCGCATCGGCCTCGTTAACAAGGTCGTGCCTCAAGCCGAGCTTTTGGACGCGGCGAAAGACTTTTTGAACAAGGTCTTCCGAAACGGCCCCGTCGCCGTGCGCTACGCCATGGAAGCCGTCCACGAGGGGCTGGATATGCCTTTCGAGGAAGGCGCCTTTTTGGAAGCCACGCTATTTGGCCTTCTTTGCGCCACTGAGGATACGAAAGAAGGCTTGAAGGCATTCTTGGAAAAGCGAAAACCCGAGTTCAAGGGAAAATGATAAAGACAAGTGATTCGTCTCGCGACGCGCTCATCTACGACTGGAACGTCGAGAAAAGGGCCTACGACCTCGGAGGCCGCAAGCCGGAATTCGACGACGAGACCCTGCGCGACGGCCTGCAGAGCCCTTCGGTGATCGACCCGCCGATGGAGGCCAAGGTGCGGCTGCTCCACCTCATGGCCCGCGTAGGGGTTCGGGCGGCCGACATCGGGCTTCCGGGCGCCGGTCCGAAGGTGGTGGAGCAGGTTCGCACCCTGGCCCGCGAGATCGTCGATCAGGATCTGCCAATCGATCCCAACTGCGCCGCCCGGACGGTGGTGGCCGACATCCAACCCATCGTCGACATCTCCCAGGAAGTCGGCCTCCCCATCGAAGCGGCCACGTTCATCGGATCCTCGGCCATCCGGCAGTTCACCGAGGGGTGGACCATGGACAAGATGCTGCGGGCCACCGAGGAGGCGGTGACGTTCGCCGTCGGCCAGGGACTTCCGGTCATGTACGTCACCGAAGACACCACTCGGGCTCAACCGGACACCCTGCGACGGCTCTATGCTGCCGCCATCGAGTGCGGTGCCAGACGGATCTGCCTGGCCGATACCACGGGCCACGCCACGCCGGCGGGGGTCCGGGCCCTGGTGCGGTTCGTTCTGGAGGAGATCGTCGAACCGTCGGGCGAGGCGGTCAAGGTCGACTGGCACGGGCACCGCGACCGGGGGCTGGGCATCGCCAACTGCCTGGCCGCCATCGAAGCGGGCGTCGACCGGGTGCACGCCACGGCCCTGGGGATCGGTGAACGGGTCGGCAACGCAGAGATGGATCTGTTGATCGTCAACCTCTACCTCCTCGGTGCGCTCGACCAGGATCTCAGTGGCCTGGTGGAGTACTGCCAGGCGGCGTCGGAGGCGACCGGCGTGCCCATCCCGGCCAGCTATCCGGTGGTTGGCAGTGACGCGTTCCGCACGGCCACCGGGGTACACGCCGCCGCCATCATCAAGGCCCGAAAGAAGGGTGACGCGTGGCTGGCCGACCGGGTCTACTCGAGCGTACCGGCCGGTGTGTTCGGACTGGCCCAGCGGATCGAGATCTCCCACGTGTCTGGGTTGTCGAACGTGAAATGCTGGCTGGAGGAACACGGCTACGATCCCGACGACACCGCCAAGTGCGATGTCCTCTTCGCGGCGGCCAAGCAGACCGACCGGGTGCTCACCGACGAAGAGTGCCACCGGCTGGTTGCGACAGTGGGGGGCTGATCCATGGCGCCGGTCACCGATCCTCTGTGCCGATCATATCTCGATCTTTGCTGGCACCTCGATCCGGCGGCCGGATCGGCAGCCAGCGCCGGAGAACACGACACCCGGCTGGGGCGGTTCGACGTCGAGTCGGTCAGCGAATACCTCGTCGCTTTCCGTTCGCTCGCCAAAGCGGTGGAGGACATGGAGGTCACAGATCTCCAGGACGAGATCGACCGCACAGCCCTCCTCGATGACATTCGCGTTTCCTACTACCGCTTCGATGCCGAACGACCCCACGTTCGCAACCCGTCGTTCTGGCTGTCGCACGTGTTCGAAGCGCTCCACACGCTGCTGATTCGTCCCCAAGATGAAGCCGCCGGCCTGGCCGACGCGGCGCGCCAACGCCTCGAGGCCGTTCCCGGTTTCTTGAATACCGCCGAGGAAACCCTGGAGCAGCCGCCGTCGGTATTTCTCGATTCAGCGGTGGCGATGCTGCCGGGCGGCGAAACTCTCATCGCCGAGACCGCTGCCACGTTTGCCCAGGTGGCGCCCTCCCAGGCGGAGGCGTTGTCGCAGGCGGCGGCCGCGGCTACCCGAGCGCTCCAGTCGTTTGGCAATGCACTGCGCACCGATCTGGCTATCCATCCAGACGAGATGGCGTTCGCCACTGGTGAAGTCGAATTCGAGCGCCGGCTCCACCTGGAACACGCCCTGCGGCAAACGGCGCCCGAGTTGTGGCGCTACGGCTTGCGGCTCGAGGAAGAGGTGACCGCCCGCATCGAGTCGCTGGCGGCTGAGATAGATCCGTCTGTGCCGTGGCGGGACCTCGTCGAACGGCTGCGGGACGACACGCCGACCAGCGACGGGCTGCTCGATGCCTACCGCCAAGCTATGCAGCGGGCCCGTGAGTTCACCATCGAGCATGACCTCGTCACCGTGCCGGAGGGACCGCTGGAGGTGGTGGCCACCCCCGAGTTCATGCGGCCGCTGATTCCGTTCGCCGCCTACCAGCCGCCGGGCCCGCTGATGGCCAGCCGGACCGGGCTGTTCTTCGTGACGGTACCCGAGGCGGACGATCCCGACACCCGGCAACTTCAGCTGCGGGAGCACTCCATTCACGGGCTGCCGGGCGTCGCGCTGCACGAAGGCTATCCTGGGCACCATCTCCAGATGTTGACGGCGCAGCACCAGCCGGCGCTGGTACGTCGTGTCTTGTGGACCCCGATCATGGTCGAGGGTTGGGCGCTGTATTGCGAGGACCTGATGGGAGAGTTGGGGTTCTATCCCTCTGCTGAGGCACGGCTGTTCCATCTGGCCATGCTGCTGTGGCGCGCCGTCCGGGTTGTGCTCGACGTCGGGCTACACACCCGGGGCATGACTCCCCAGGAAGCCGTCGACTACCTGGTCGACCGCCTCCCCATGGACCGTCCCGCCGCCGAAGCCGAGGTTTGGCGCTATTGCGCCATGCCGACCTACCAGTTGTGCTATGCCGTGGGACGCCGGGACCTATTGGCTTTGCGGGAGGCATACCGGGAGCGGGCCGGGACGGACTTCACCTGGCGCCGGTTCCACGACGAATTGCTGACGTACGGTGGCCTTCCCGTGTCGCTCGCTCGGTGGGGCATGGGCCTGGACCAGTAACCCGGCGAGCTTGCCCCGCCCGTTTCCGGCCGGTAGCTTGGTGCCACATGTCTCTATCCCAACCATATTCGAGCTCGGGTAGCGCCTGGCCGTCGGGCGACACCAACACGTCAGAAATCGTGCTCGAGGAGCCCGAACCGGTCGCTCCGTCGCCGGGGTACTCGGGCAACAACGTAGTCGTCACCGGCGGTGCCACCGGATTGGGCCTGAGTATCTGCCTGGAGTTTGCTCGCAGGGGATGCGGCGTGGCCTTCTGCTTCCTCGATCTCCCCGACCGAGACGTCGCCGAGCAGGCGTTACTGGCCGAAACCGCCCTCGCCGGCATGGGGGTCCCCGTCTATGCCGTCCGGTGCGACGTCAGAGATAGCGCCCAGGTCGACCGCTTCATCTCCAGAGCCAAGGACCGGCTGGGCGGGCTCCACTATCTGGTCAACAACGCCGGCATCGCCCTGGACGGCGCCCTGTGGCGCATGTCCGACGACAACTGGCGCCGGGTGCTCGAAACCAACGTCACCGGAGCGTTCAACTGTATCCGCGCGGTGACCCCGGTGTTCCGGACGCAGCGCTATGGCAAGATCGTCAACGTCAGCGCCCACCAGGCCGAACGCCCCGGGTTCGGGGTCGCCAACTACGCCTCCAGCAAGGCCGCCCTGATCGGCCTGACCCGGGCCGCGGCCGTGGAACTGGGACCCACCAACATCAACGTCAACGCAGTGGCCCCCGGATTCGTCCGCACGGAGCGGCTCTCGATGCTCCCGCCCGAGGTGGTCGATCGGGCCGAAAAGAGTTCGGTCCTGGGCCGGGTTGCGGAGCCTGAAGACATCGCTCGGGTGATCGCCTTCCTCTGCTCCGACGAGGCGCGCCACATCACCGGGCAGACGATTACCGTGGATGGGGGGATGTCGCTGGAGTAGAAGGGCGGTAAGGCGGTAGGGCGGTAAGGCGGTAAGGCGGTAAGGCGGTAAGGGCGGTAAGGCGGTAAGGGCGGTTCCCCATGCCGTAGGGGCGACGCATGCGTCGCCCGTACCGATGGGTGGGCGGTTGCCAGCGGTAAAGGCGGTAAGGGCGCTAAGGGCGGAATTGTGGTGGCTGTTCGAGGGTCGGTGGGTGTTGTTTTCAGGTTGAATCCCCGATGGTGACTATTAGGTTTACCCTGGGCTGGGCGTCGCCATTGGCGGCTCGGCGGTCTGTTGTGTAAGTGATTATGATACAACGTGTTGTGATGTTGGCTACCGCAACTGGGAGCGTGCGTGCGCAATATCTTGCTGAGTGGTCTGTGCCTGGTCGGCCTGGGTTGTGGTGGCGGTGGCGGGCAGTTCGACGAACCCGAACGGCCGGCGCCGGAGGAACTGGAGGCCATCAAGGGCGTGCAACTCCGGGCGGAGCTCTTTGCCGGCCAGGACATTCCGGTGCTACCGATAACGCTGGTGGTGCCCGACTCGTCGCTGGCAGCGGGTGAACTGTTCCAGCACCGCGACATGCTCCTCAAGTGGACCGACTCGATCATCCAGTTCAAGCTGGAGAACCGGGCGCCCGACGTTGGGTGGAAATTCCCGCCCGAGCTCCGACGGCTGGCGTTGCGCTCGCCAGGTATCATCCCGGACCCCGACCGCATGGGGCAGTCGGTCTTGCGGACGCCGTCGCTCAACACCGTGCCCGACCCATTCCGGTCCAACCTACGGACCCTGGTGGCAGTCACCGGGGGCCGGCTGGCATTTGTCCCGGCGGCGGCGGTGTTCCGACAGCCGCAGCCGGGGGTGGTCGAGGCCTCGTTGATGATTGCGATAGCCGATTCCAGAACCGGCCGGGTGGTGTGGCGCTCGCTGGCGGTGAGATCGGAAGAGCACACGTCTGAACTCCAGTCACACTGATATATCTCGTATGCCGTCTTCTGCTTGAAAAAAAAAAAAAAAAAAATATATCTCTCTCTTTTTTTTTCTCTTCTTTCTTTTATATTTTCATATAGACAGATATCCTAACGACAAATAGTACTTCTA
>CAJVYZ010000241.1 GCA_913009915.1 uncultured Gemmatimonadota bacterium
CCCGGGCGGACGCCGGCCACGATGGCCCGGGTCACGTCACCCTGATGCTGCACACCTTCGTGAGCGACGACCTCGAAACGCTCAAGGAAATAGTACGCGAGCCGCTCAAGGGCTACCTCAGTACGGCTACCAACCTGGTCAAGCAGTACGCCTGGTCATTCCCGGCGTTCAAGAAGCGTGAAGGTCAGACGTTCGGCGACATCGACCTCAATTCGTTGACCGCAGAGGAAGCGGACGCGCTCATGGAGCACGCCTTCGAGCGCTACTTCGAGACCAGCGGGTTGTTCGGCACACCGGAATCATGCCTGCCGATGATCGAGCGCCTGAAGGGGATCGACATAGACGAAATCGCCTGCCTGATCGACTTCGGCATCGACAGCGACACGGTCCTGGCCAGTCTCCCCCACCTGGACGCCCTGCGAACCATGGCCCAGCCGACCGCGGCCGAGATTCCGGCCGCCGAGCGAGCCACCGTGGGTGAGCTGATTCGCCGTCACCAGGTGACTCACATGCAGTGCACGCCCTCCATGGCGACGTTGATGCTGTCGGACCCCGGCACCCGGAGCGCGCTGAAGGACCTCGAACACCTGTTGATCGGTGGAGAGGCGTTCCCCCCCGCCTTGGCCGACGCCCTGCGGGAGGCCGGTGTCGAGACCGTCACCAACATGTATGGTCCCACCGAAGCCACCATCTGGTCGACGGCCCATCTGCTGAATGGTGTCGCTGCCGACGTCCCCATCGGGCGGCCCATCGCCAACACCGAAATCTACCTGCTGGATCGAGACGGCCAGCCCGCGCCGATCGGCGTGGCCGGCGAATTGTTCATCGGTGGCCGGGGGGTGGTGCGCGGGTACCTGGACCGGCCCGATCTCACGGCGGACCGCTTCGTCCCGCACCCGTTCACGGATAGAGTTGGCGCTCGCCTATACCGCACGGGCGACGTGGCGAGGTACCGCGAGGACGGGGTCATCGACTTCTTGGGGCGGATGGACCATCAGGTGAAGGTCCGAGGATATCGTATCGAACTGGGGGAGATCGAGTCCCGGCTCACCGAGCACGAGAGCGTCGCCGAGGCCATCGTGATCGCCAGGGGAGAGGGCGACGACCGTCGCCTGGTGGGGTACATCGTGGCGGAGGGCGAGGCGCCGGGGATGGAAGCGCTGAAAGCTCACCTCCAGCAGACCCTGCCTGACTTCATGATACCGGGGCACATAGTGGTGCTCGACCGGCTGCCGCTGACACCCAACGCCAAGGTGGACCGCAAGGCACTACCCGATCCCGAGACCATCCCGGCCAACACGACACCGGACGTGGCATTCGTGCCGCCAACCAGCGACATCGAACAGCAGGTGGCCGCGGTGTGGCAGGACGTGCTCAAGGTTCCCCAGATCGGCCTGGAAGACAATTTCTTCGACCTCGGCGGGCACTCGCTCCTCGTGGTCCAGACGCACCGGCGGCTGAAGGACGACCTCAACCTGGACTTGTCGATTACCGACATGTTCCGCTTTCCTACGGTCAGGTCACTGGCCTCGTTCCTCGATGGTGGCGGCACCGATAACGCGGGCGTCGAGCAGGGCGTGAGCCGGGCAGCCGGACGCCGTGCGGCTCTCAAGCGCCGGCGGGGACGGCGGGTATGACACGCGCTTCACGATCAGCCAACAGAGCTTTCACGATATGAGCGTTGAAGGACTACCGCCAGGATACACCGACACCGACATCGCCGTGGTGGGCATGGCCCTGCGGGTGCCCGGCGCTCGCTCGCTCGACGGCTACTGGCGCAACCTGCGCGACGGCGTCGAGTCGGTCACGCAATTCGACGACGACGAGCTTCGGGCCGCGGGCGTTGCCGACACTCTCCTGAACGACCCCAACTACGTCAAGTCGGGCGCGATCATCTCCGACATGGAGATGTTCGACGCCGGCTTCTTCGGGTTCAACCCCCTGGAAGCGTCCATCATGGACCCGCAACACCGGCACTTCCTGGAAGTCTCCTGGGAAGCGCTCGAGAGCGCGGGGCACATGCCGGATACCTTCCCGGGATCGATCGGTGTCTTCGGCGGTTCGGGCCACAACGCCTACATGCCCTACAACCTCCTCACCAACCCGGACCTCATGGAGTCGACGGGGTTCTTTCTGGTGCGGCACACGGGGAACGACAAGGACTTCCTGTCGACGCGGGTCTCCTACCTGCTGGACCTGAAGGGTCCCAGCATAAACGTCCAGACCGCGTGCTCCACTTCGCTCGTCGCCATCCATATGGCCTCGCAGAGCCTCCTCAACGGCGAATGCGACATGGCGCTGGCCGGCGCGGTCACCATCGAGCTGCCGCATCGCCAGGGGTATCTCTACAAGGACACCGAGATCCTGTCCCCGGACGGTCACTGCCGGTCGTTCGACGCCGAGTCCGAAGGGACGATCTTCGGGAGTGGAGTCGGAATAGTGGTCCTGCGGCGACTGGCTGACGCGTTGGAGGACGGTGACCACATCCACTGCGTCGTCAAGGGCTCGGCGGTCAACAACGACGGCTCCGGCAAGGTCGGTTACCTGGCGCCAAGCGTCGATGGGCAGGCCCAGGCGATCGCCGAAGCGCTGGCCATCGCCGACGTGGACGCGGAGACCATAGGCTACGTCGAAGCACATGGAACCGGGACCCCGGTCGGCGACCCGATCGAGGCCGCGGCCCTGACGCAAGCGTTCCGCCAGTTCACCGACCAGACGGAGTTCTGCCGAATCGGATCGGTCAAGAGCAACATCGGGCATCTCGATACGGCAGCGGGCGTGGCCGGATTCATCAAGGTGGCGTTGGCGATGCAGCACGGAGAGATTCCCCCGTCGCTGCACTTCAACAGTCCCAATCCGGCGTGCCACTTCGACACCAGCCCGTTCGTCGTCAATGACCGGCTTTCGCCGTGGCCCAACGAGAGCCACCCCCGGAGAGCCGGCATCAGCTCGCTGGGCGTGGGTGGCACCAACGTCCACATGGTCCTGCAGGAGGCGCCGACACCGATTCCTGCCGGCTCCTCACGGGCTTGGCAGCTGTTGCCGCTCTCGGCCAAGTCTTCCTCCGCGCTCCAGCGAACGACCGCGAACCTGACCGACTACCTCGCCGACCGGCCGGAGTGCGAGCTGGCAGAAGTGGCGTACACACTGCAAGTCGGCCGTAGCGCCATGCGCCACCGGAGCGTGGTGGTGGCCAAGAGCGTGGCGGATGCCGTGGGAGCATTCGAGGACCCGGAAGCCGGACGAGTGTTCGGCGGCGAAGCGCCGGCAAACGGGCGGGCGGTCGCCTTCATGTTCGCCGGCGGTGGCGCGCAGTACCCCAACATGGGCGCGGAGCTGTACCGGGACGAACCCGTCTATCGCGACGCCGTCGATGAATGCCTGGACCTGCTCGGCCCCATGGTCGACTACGACCTCAAATCGCTGCTGTTCCCCGCCGAGGGAGACGAGGCGGAGGCGGCCCGGCAACTCGAACGGCCGTCGATCACCCTGCCGGCACTCTTCACCACCCAGTACGCCCAGACCAAACTGTGGACATCGTGGGGGGTAACGCCGGCGGCGATGATCGGACACAGCATGGGGGAGTACACCGCGGCGCACTTTGCCGGAGTGTTCGACCTGCGGGACGCGCTTGCGCTGGTACTCCTCCGCGGACAGCTGTTCGAGCGCGTCCCCGAGGGCGGAATGCTCAGCGTCCCGCTCGGCGTCGAGGACCTCGAGACCATCATGGACGAGCGGTTGTCGATCGCCGCCGTCAACGGACCGGAGTTGTCCGTGGCCTCCGGTCCGGTCGAAGCCATCGAACGACTGGAAGCGACCCTGACGGAGCGGGACATCGACTCGGTCCGGGTGCGCATCTCGATCGCGGCCCACTCCATGATGCTCGAGGGGATCCTGGAGGAATTCGAAGCCTTCTTCCAAAACGTCACACTCTCGCCACCGCAGCTTCCGTTCGTGTCGAATCTCTCGGGTACCTGGATCACTCCCGAGGAAGCAACGGACCCGCGGTACTGGGTGCGGCACCTGCGGAACACGGTTCGCTTCGCCGATGGCGTCGCGGAACTGTTCGCCGGAGATCGGGTCCTCCTCGAAGTCGGCCCCGGCCGTACCCTGGCGACGCTGGCACGGCAGTGCCCTGACCGGCCCGAGGGCGCCGAGCCGCTGAACTCCATGCGCCATCCGGACGACGAGACCTCCGACCAGGCCTTCATGCTTGCGGCCCTGGGCCGGCTGTGGCTGGCCGGGGCTCCCGTCGACTTCTCGGCGCTCCACGGGACGGCACCCCCCCGCCGTGTGCCCCTGCCGGCCTACCCCTTCGAGCGCCAACGCCATTGGGTCGAACCAGGCACTCAGGCGGTGGCGTCAGCGCAGACGGACGAGGACGACGATCCCCTGGCCAAGCGGACCGACGTGAGCCAGTGGTCGTATCAGCCCACCTGGCGCCGGGTGCCGCTCGAGAGCGACCATCCAGCCGGACAACCCGGTATCCGTGCCCTCGTCTGCGGTGGCCCCGACGCTCTCGCCGAGGCGCTCGAGGACCGACTAGCGGGAGAGGGACACGAGGTCCTCCGGGTTCACCGATCGGACGGGTATGTCCAGGATCCGTCAGGCTCGATCGGGCTCGATCCGAGCCAGGCAGACCACTGGAGCAGTTTGGTATCCCATCTCAGCGCCTCGGATCGGGTGCCCCAATGGATCTTCTACCTGTGGCCGACAACCAGTGAGGCCGCGCCCGCCGGCGACATCGAAGCGACGCTGCAAACGAGTTTCTACGGCCCGCTATACCTGGCCCAAGCGCTGGGCAACGAAGCGATCGATGACGATATTCGGCTGGCGTTGGTATCCAACAGGGTGTACCGCGTGGCCGGGGAGTCGGTCCTGGAGCCGGCCAAGGCCACCCTCCAGGGCCCGTGCCGGGTCCTCCCCCGGGAATTCCCCAACATCACCTGCCTCCACGCCGACGTGGAATTTCCCCTGGGTGCCGCTTGGAAGATCGCCCATCTGGCGGAGCAACTGGTTGGGGAACTCGGCGCGGAAGCCGGTGAGGAAGTCGTCGCCTACCGGGGAATGGACCGTTGGGTCCAACGATTCGAGCAGGTCACCCTCCCTGAGGATGGCCCAGGGCGCTTGCGCGACCAGGGCGTGTATCTCAGATCGGAAGAGCGTCGTGGAGGGAAAGAGTGTAGATCTCGGTGGTCGCCGTATCATTAAAAAAAAAACACACACACTC
>CAJVYZ010000242.1 GCA_913009915.1 uncultured Gemmatimonadota bacterium
CGCCGTTGCCAGCCGGAGCGCCACGTGGCTCTTTGAGCTGCTGCCGCCGGTGGTGCCGGTGGTCGCGGTATCAACGAACTCGACGCCCGCCCCACCGAACAGTCGCCATCCCCTGACGGGATGCAGGAACACTCCGGCAACGGCCAATCCGTTCCTCTTGAAATCACCGAAGGTCATGTCCGCCATCAGGCCCACCCCAATCAGCTGGGAAAGTCTGCGTTCGTAGTCGGCACCGGCCGCGAACGTAGTCGAAGTGTGGTCGGCGAATTCGGTTGCGGCTCCAGCGAACAGCCCTATGTGATTGCGGTGATGAACCGCGCGGCCATGGCTCTCGCTCTGGGCCGCTACTGGAGAAGACGTGAGGCAGCTCAGCAAGCAAGACGTCAGCAGCGCACGGCACAATGTATCAGTCATTCGACGACGGGGGCGAGTGGCCAATAGCCGGTAACGTGATGAAACCTCCACGGCTCTTGGCCACTCCCACTGGCTATCGCCCCGTCCCTTGCTGTTGCAATTCCTGCAACACCTGATCGACGCTCAAGGATGATCCTCGCACCGGCGGGAACTCCTGGAATGTCGCCAAGAATCGTGCTACGTACTGTTGCGCCGGGACGTAGGTCCACATCTGGTCGACCGCCCACCGCAGGTACATTTGGGACTCTAGCCACATGCGCTCGTAAGGGTCGGCCCGGAGATTGATGACCACCGGCCAGGCGCGCTTGACGCGCACCGCCTCGTTGATGGGTCCCTCGAGCAGGGTGAAGTGCAGCTTCCAGTTCCGTACCCTAACGGCATTGAGACTGCCCGCCTGATCGAAGTAGTAGATGGATTCGCGAGGTGACCCATCTTCCTGACCCTGGAAGAACGGCATCAGGTTGTACCCGTCCAGATGGACCTTGAAGTTCTTGTCGCCTACCTGATAGCCCTCAAGCAACTTGTCCGTGATGTCGGGATCTCCAGCTGCGGCCACCAGCGTCGGCATTATGTCTTCATGTGAGAAGATGTCGTTGTAGATGGTCCCCGGCTCGATGACGCCGGGCCAGCGGATCAACGAAGGCGCCCGAAAGCCACCCTCCCAGGTGGTGCCCTTCTCTCCGTGAAACGGTGTTATGCCACCATCCGGCCACGTGAAAGTCTCGGCGCCGTTGTCGGTCGAGTACATGACGATGGTGTTATCGGTAATACCGAGTTCGTCCAATTTCGCAAGCAGAATACCCACGTGGCCGTCGTGCTCGACCATGCCGTCTGGATAGAGTCCTATGCCGGTTACCCCCACGCTCTCTTCCTTGAGCCGGGTCCAGACGTGCATTCGGGTGGCGCTGAACCACACGAAGAACGGTTGGTTCCGCGCGTGCGCCTGTTCGATGAAGTCGAGGGCGGCTCCGAGGAATTCCTCATCGACGGTCTCCATCCGTTTCTGGGTGAGAGGCCCGGTATCCTCGATACGACCGTCGAAGTAGCTGTGTATGACACCGCGCGGTCCGAACTGCTCTTTGAACGCGGGGTCCTGTGGGTAGTAGTAAGTCTCTGGTTCTTCTTCGGCGTTCAGGTGATAGAGGTTGCCGAAGAATTCGTCGAACCCGTGGTTGGTCGGGAGGTGCATGTCCTGGTCGCCCAGGTGGTTCTTGCCGAACTGGCCAGACGTGTAGCCCATCGGCTTCAGCAGCTCGGCAATGGTGGGCATGCCGTCCTGGATTCCCTGCTCCGAGCCTGGCATCCCGATTGTGAGGAGGCCCGTCCGGAACGGATGCTGCCCAAGAATGAACGCCGCCCGGCCGGCGGTACAGGACTGTTGCGAATACCAGTCGGTAAACATCGCTCCTTCGTCGGCGATGCGGTCGATGTTGGGTGTCTCATAGCCCATGATGCCCTGGTTGTACACACTGAGGTTGCTCCAACCGATGTCGTCACCCCAAATCACCAGGATGTTGGGCTTGTCTTGCGCCGGTGCCGACGCTGCCGTCAAGAATATCAAGGCAAGCGATGCGACGAAGGTTCGTGCCACTCTGGTCATTGCTTCGTACCTCGAGTTGTGGTTCGGTGATTTCGAACCGTAAACGTGTATTTCATTCATGAACCGACCGCCGGGAAGGTCGCCGTGGCCCGGTGGACAAACAGACTCCGCAGCTTGTCCCAAAACGCTCCGCCCAGAACGAACAGACTCACGATCATGATGACGTCGCCGGTCGCGGCGTACCACAGGCGGTTCGCCTCATACCCCGGCAAGTGGCCGCCCACATAGGGCAAGGCCCACCCGAACAGCACCGGCACCAGGAACAGCACCAGCCCGACGCGATACCGCGTCCGGCTCACCTGCTCGGCCGGCCCGTGCTCCTTGAAGAACGCCCCCAGCCGCCGCTTGACGCCGCCCACCAGGGCGTCGAACCCGGCCTTGCCCAGAATGGCCACGGCGGCCAGGATGGCCAGTTCGGGGACTCCCAGCAGCAGCAGGCCGGTGAGCGTCGCCTTGACCCCGGGCGCCAGATCGCTGCGGGTCACCAGGGGCACCGCCAAGGGCGCCATTTGGCCCACTACGAACACGGTGGTCCCGAAGATCATCCGTCCCCTCGGGGTCGGTGCCGCGGCGATCGGTTCCGTCAGTGTGTTCATGCCGGACCATCCCCCACCAGGGCAGAGATGCTAGCCGACCGGGATGGTGTAGGAGACGTTGAGACGGATCTTGTTCTTGGCTATGGCCCCCGGCCAATCGTCGGTGCCGAATTCCGTGGCGTACTCGAAGTAGAAGTTCCAGGAGTTGCTGGGGCGTACCAGTACATAGCCGACACGCCCACCCACCGGGACCTTCCAGTCACCGAACTCCCAGCTGTGCAGTATCGCCATGTCGTTGGTCCCCAGGTACCAGCCCTTGCCCAGCTGAACGTTGACGAACGGGTTGATCACCAGCGGGTTGGCGCCGGTTTCGGTCATGCCGGTCGGTATCGGTTGGTCGGGGTCCACCACGTCACGCTTGCCCCACGTCTGCTGCAGCAGTAGTCCCGCCATCACTTTTTCGTTGAACAACCGCTGAATCACGGCTCCCGCCAGGCCGTAGGCCCAGGTGTTGCTCCCCACTTTGATGCTGCCGGGGATCACCACGTCGGGACCGATGCCGGCACGGCCGGTGGACCACTCCAACGGGACGATGAGCGCGAACACATCCGTGGGCGCCAGGCCCCACTCCCCGTCCTTGTTTTCGGTATAGCGCATGGTGAGCCGCGGCAGAATGGTGACGCCACCTCCGGCTGCTCCCCCAGCGATCGGAACCGGCGCCACGATCCGCAGTTGGAAGAAGCCCTTGTTGCCTTCCGGGCGGACGAAGCCGTTGGCCAGCGTGTCACGCCTGTAGTCGGTGTTGGCCTGGTAGGCGAACTGAAAGGACCACTGGGAAGCGGTGTTGTCGAGCGCCATTGATTCGCGGCTCTGCTCCTGAGCCTCGGCGCCGGTCACCAGCAGGAAGGCACACAAGCCACCAATCGAAAGTCCTGCGACACTTCGCATCGAATATCTCACTCTGCGTTTTCTCCGTATGGTTGCCGAATAGTTGCCGATATCTGGTGTCCTGACTCAGCCCTGTCCCCTGCTAGGGAGTTGATCCCGGAGGAGGGCCAACTGATCGGATTCGTCACTGGTGACGACTCGGGCTTCCTTAAGCTCACCAAGCACTCGAATGGCGCCGAGCAGAGCCCGGAAACTGTCCGAGGCGAGGCGGTCGGACAGCCCACCCAGAGTTTCCCACCGTTCGAGCCACAGGAATCGATCCTCCGCCCCGGTGCGGTGGAACAGCCCCGAGACCTCGGCCGGGTCGTCCCCGACGACCGGGGCGCCAGGCCGAAGCTCGTCCACCGCCTGAACAAACTCCTCCTGCTTGTCAGGCCGGATCTGGATCATGATTTCGAGCCCGTACACCGATCGGTAGTCCAGGATTGAGGGAGGTCGTGACTGCCTCCGCCATAGACAGGTTTGGTGCCACAAGGGAGCCCTTTGCCAGGCGACCGTTGTAACAGTATGTGAGGTAAAGACTTATGGGGACAGCCCACAGAGA
This sequence comes from uncultured Gemmatimonadota bacterium, assembly GCA_913009915.1. Lineage (GTDB taxonomy): Bacteria > Gemmatimonadota > Gemmatimonadetes > Gemmatimonadales > GWC2-71-9 > N074bin45. The sequence goes on from CAJVYZ010000242.1 coordinate 4,043, forward strand.
AACTCCGGGGGAACCAGGATCTTCTGGGTCACGGAATATCGTATGGCACGACATTTCGTGCCGGAATATCGTACCTAGGGCCGCGGAGAGGGGGTCTTCTTGTACTCGGCCTGGTCGATGCCCAGCTTGTTCATTCGCGACCGGAGGGTGCTGGGGTGGATTCCCAACACCCCGGCGGCACCGCCGGCCCCCGCGACCCGGCCACGGGTAGAGCGAAGGACAGCCAGGATGTGGCTACGCTCGACCTCGACCAGCGATCTCAGGACCGACGAGTGAGACGCCGATCCAGCCTCGGGCACGGTCGCAGGAGCGGCAAGGCTGTCGATCTCCAACACGGAACCCACGGAGGTGATGACGGCGCGCTCGAGCACGTTCTGCAACTCGCGAACGTTCCCCGGCCAGGGATACTCGTTCAATCGTCGCAGCGTGGACGGCGAGATCTCGGACACCTCCTTGCCGGAACGCTCGGCGTAGTGGCGAACGAAGTGCGCTACCAGGAGCGGGATGTCCTCGGTACGTTCTCTGAGAGGCGGCACGCTGATCGGGTACACATTGAGCCGGTAGAACAGATCCTCCCGGAAACGGCCGGCATCAACCTCGCCCTTCAGGCCACGGTTGGTGGCTGCGATGATCCGGACATCCACCGTTCGTGTCCGCGAGCTTCCCACACGCTCGAACGTCCCGTCTTGGAGCACCCTGAGCAGCCGCACCTGCAATTCGATCGGCAATTCCGCAACCTCGTCGAGCAGAAGGGTGCCGCCATCGGCCAACTCGAACCGGCCACGTCGCATCTGGTTGGCGCCGGTGAAGGCGCCGCGTTCGTGGCCAAAGCGTTCGCTCTCGATGAGGTTGGCCAGGAGAGCGGCGCAGTTCACCTTGATGAATGCGGCCTCGGTGCGGCCACTCTTGGTGTGGACCGCGCGAGCCACCAATTCCTTCCCCACGCCGGTCTCGCCTTCGATGAGGACGGTGGCGTCGGTGCCGGCCACTTGCTCCACGCGGTGCAGCACGTAGCGCAACGCGTCGCTCTCCCCGATCATTTCCTCGAACCCGTGCGACGAGAGCACCTCGGCGCGCAAGTAGAGGTTCTCTTCGGCCAGCCGGTCCTTGAGCCGTTTTAACTCGGCGAGCGCCTGGTCGCGAGCCTCCTCGGCCTCGACGCGGTCGGTCAGGTCGGCCCCG
>CAJVYZ010000243.1 GCA_913009915.1 uncultured Gemmatimonadota bacterium
TAATGCTTTTTCTTAGTGCAACACTATGGATACTATGGAGTTCACTTAGAGATGTCTTATTACCACACATAGTCTTATTGATGTCAGCCGGATTATTCTATCCTGCGTATTTTTTGATTAGTCTGAATCGAGATATGCGTTTTACATACTGGGCAATATCGTCAACGGCTCTAGCCACTCTGGCCATACTGCTTATTTTTCTGAACCGCGGGAAGGTACGGGGTTTCCGTAGCTTAAAATCACAATAGCAAGAATGGGCGTTTTCTCCTTTACCCCGCGTGACATATAGTGTCTAAAAAAGTGTGTGGATGAATGATGCATGGGCTGAGGCGATTATAGAATTAATCAAGAAGATCGGAAGAGCGTCGTGTAGGGAAAGAGTGTAGATCTCGGTGGTCGCCGTATCATTAAAAAAAAAAAGAAGAAATAAGTAAATTACTTGCCTGTTGTAATGAATGGCAATATCCTAAGTCCATATCTGTGTCGCACACGTTTGATGAAACTTTCTTCGCTCAGGGAGGCGTCCTGACCGATCACCATCTCGCGCATCACGGCCCTGCACCGCATCGTGCCCCAGGCCGAGATGGTGATGTACGATGACGGCCATTTCATGACCTTCATGCGACCGGGAATCCTGGCCGACCCGCTCGAGGCGTTCATCGATCGCGTGGAAGACGGAACGGCGATCGTGCGGGCGGCTGCGGACCCGGCGCGGGTGGTCGCCGCGCAACCTCCGTTCGACCCGTCGACCGTGCCACCGAAAACCGGGTTCTCCCTGTTCGTGGTCCTGGCGCTGATCAGCCTTGCCACGCTGGCGAGCGAGGACCTGGCGACCATTTCCGCAGGCCTGATGGTGGCCCGGGGAAGCATCACCTTCCTCCAGGGAACGGCGGCGGCGTTCGTCGGCATTTTCGTGGGCGACGTGCTGCTGTTCCTGGTCGGCCGGTTCCTCGGTGCCCCGGCCCTGACGCGGGCGCCGCTCAAGTGGTTCGTTCGCACGGCCGACGTCGAGCGCAGCCGGGTCTGGTTCCGGCACCAGGGGCCGTGGTTGGTCTTGTTGAGCCGGTTCGTGCCCGGCACTCGCCTGCCCACGTATGTGGCGGCGGGAGCGCTGCGGATGAGTCTCCTCACCTTTGCCTTCTGGTTCTTGCTGGCGTCGCTGTTGTGGACGCCGGCGCTGGTGGCCCTCAGCATGGTGTTCGGCACCGAATTGAGTCGCCTGCTGGGACCCGACGCGCCGGCAGTGTGGCCCTGGCTCCTCGGCGTGGGCCTGTTCGTGGTGGCCCTGCGGCTGCTCCTCAAGCTGGCGACGTATCGCGGACGCTGCCTGTTGCTATCCCGCTGGCGGCGGATCACCGAGTGGGAGTTCTGGCCGGTCTGGCTGTTCTACATACCAGTGGTGCTGTACATCGTCTACCTGGGGATCAAGCACCGCTGCCTAACGCTGTTTACCGCGGCCAACCCGGCGCTGCCCGACGGCGGCTTCGCCGGTGAGTCCAAGGCGGCGATGCTCCGCGGCCTCCCGGCGGAAGTCATCGCCCGGTTCGACCTGGTACCCGCAACGCTCTCACCCGAGGACCGGAGCGCACGAGCACGGGCCTTCATGGAACGAGAGCAGCTGACGTTCCCCATCGTGGTCAAGCCGGACGTGGGAGAGCGCGGCGACGGGGTAACCATCGTGCACCACGCCCGCCAACTCGACGAGCAACTGGCAGCGGCCGACAGGGATATTCTGGTTCAGGAGTACGTCTCCGGTGTCGAGATAGGCGTGTTCTACTACCGCATGCCGGGAGAGGACGCCGGTAGGATCTTCGGGGTGACCGAGAAGCGCCTGCAATCGGTAACTGGGGATGGAGAGGCTACGCTGGAGACGCTCATCCTGCGGGACGAGCGAGCCATGCGCCAGGCGCCACTGTTTCTCAGGCGCCATTGCCGCGAGTTGCTCGACGTCCCCGCCGCCGGAAAGAGCGTCCCCCTGGGCGAGTTGGGCAACCATTGCCAGGGGGCGGTGTTCCTCGACGGCCGGCGCTACATCACCGCCAACCTCGCAGCGGCCATCGACCGGATCAGCCGCGCCTACCAAGGGTTCTACATCGGCCGCTACGACGTGCGCGCGCCGAGCGAGGAGGACCTGCTACGGGGACGAGCGTTGACCGTGCTGGAGCTGAACGGCGTCAGCTCCGAGGCCACCAACATCTACGACCCTTCCAATCGTTTGCGGCAGGCGTACGCCACCCTGTTCGAACAGTGGCGCATCGCCTTCACCATCGCGGCCGCAAACCAGCGGGCCGGAGCGAGTCCGATGCCGCTGAGTGCCTTCCTGAAACTCATCTGGCGCCACCTCACCAGGCGCTCGCGGCGTGAGACGACTCCGCCGGCGGGAACTTCCCTCGATCCGGCCGCGTTAGTGCAGGAGAGAAGCGGACAGTGAGAACGAGGTAGTCCTCGCTCACTACGTCCCACGCCCTACGCCCTACGAAGGTATAAATGACCAGAAACGCCAAGCGCATCGCCTGGATTGCGCAAATCATAGCGGCCGTAATACTCGGCCAGTCACTGTTCTTCAAATTCATCGGCGCTCCCGAGGCCGTACAGCTGTTCACGGCGATGGGAGTGGAACCGTGGGGCCGGTTGACCGTGGGTACGGTCGAGCTGGTCACGGTGGTGCTGCTGCTGGTGCCAAGGACGGCGGCTGTCGGCGCCATGGTAGCCCTGGGATTGATGGTGGGGGCGATCGGCAGCCACTTGACCGTCCTCGGCGTCGACCTGCAGGGTGACGGCGGAGCGTTGTTCGCCATGGCGTGGATCGTCCTGGCGGCGTCGGCCACCGTGGCCATCCTCCGGCGACGGGAAATTCCCGTCGTGGGCGGCGTCTTCAAAGCGAACGGGGAACGGATCGAATCCACAAGCTCCGCCTTAGTATCCGGCGGCTAGAGTTTCCTTCCGAGGGAAGTCCATTCGGTGCGGTCGGTTGTATCCGATCGTGCCGACCTACCGGGCTTCCCTCCTCGTTTCCCCTCCCTTATGTTTCCCTGCCGCACGTGGGGGCCTTTGGCCGCCGATCGTGTAAGCGCCCTTAGCTCAACTGGATAGAGCGTCTGACTACGGATCAGGAGGTTACAGGTTCGACTCCTGTAGGGCGCATTTCGGAGTTAGTACCGCAGCTACCGTAAGCCCTTCGGGTCGACCCCACGGCTGTGGGGTTGGTGAACTCGAGGTATAGGGATATCCGTTAGGTGTTCCCACTCCGTATGGTCAGTCTGGCCACTTGAGGTACGACTCCGTCAAGTCAAAAAAGTGCTGCCGTTCTTCGCCAGAGGGCAATTCGATGACGTACTCATCGATGAATAGCTCCCAAACCCGCCACGCACGTTTCAGGAGCATTCTCCAATCTGCATCGGAGGTGCCATACTGGCTAACCAACCACTCGAAGGCAGCAGCCGTCCCTACCAGGTCGTACTCCGCCCCGGTAACGACAATGGGATTCTCCAGGATAGCCAGGTGAAAAGAGCCTGACCGGCCGCTCACCTACCCAATTATATTCCCCGCCATGCCAACACGTTCAATGTGTCGTGCGGCCCTGCTGTTCGCGGGCGTCGTTGCCTTTTCGCCCGCCACGGTCCTCCAGGCACAGAGTGAAGGACAGTTAGGCGCCGGCTTCGAGCTTCAGGTGTATCCCTCGGGGGGCATCTTCACCGCCCGGGGGTCGATCCAACTCGACGACAACGATGCCATGTTCGGCTACTTGGGGTACAACCTTGCGGAGCGAGGCGACAACGGGGAACACCTGCAGGAAGACGGCGGCGGGCCCGGGGTGGGCCTGTCGTGGCGCCACTACCTGGGTGAGGACCGTACGGGATTGCATTTCGGCATCCGAACCGACGTCTGGTTCCTGGACATCGACTGGACCGACGCCAACGCCGCCGGGCGGACCGGCATCGTGGTGTTCCAGCCCACGGCCCAGGGCGGCTACACCTGGCTGGTGGACGACGACTGGGTGATCGACGTCGGCGCCTCGATCGGGGCCGAGATCAATGTCGACACCGATGGCGCCCCGGTGGGCGAGGGGGCGATTGTGTTGCTGGGCGTGGGAACGGAGTATCGGTTCTGACAGCGAGGGCAGCGAGGGCAGCGAGGGGCAGCGAGGGCAGCCCAAGGGTTCCGGTGCGGGCCTTTGTTGTCAAGCTCCTACCGTTCGCCCGTACCGCCTGTTACCGCCCTCTACCGCCTTACCGCCTTACCGCCTTACCGCCCTACCGCCCTACCGCCCTTCTAGTTAGCTTCGGTGTCCGCTCGGGAGCTTCGGCTCCCGGCGCCACGGGGCGTGGCGCAGCTCGGTAGCGCGCGTGCTTCGGGAGCACGAGGTCCCGGGTTCAAATCCCGGCGCCCCGATTGGCCAGGGGCCGATGGCCCCCGGCCGTGCGGGGCGTCGGGATTTAGTCGGCGCCACTCGCCTTGCGGCTCGTGGCTGTCCGGTCAAATCCCGGCGCCCCGACGTACATCTGGTGGGCTCTTTGTGGGGGCTCTCAGGAGTAGCGATCAGTGAGTCACACTGCTCCCGCTGCTCCCGCTGCCCTCGCTGCCCTCGCCTTTTTCTGGGCCCGTAGCTCAGCTGGATAGAGCGCTTGCCTCCGGAGCAAGAGGTCACAGGTTCGAATCCTGTCGGGCTCACTACCATCCCAACATCCGAACAGGATCCTGCACATCGACGACCCGGGTGCCGGTTCACCTCTGCTACGCTCGGTAGTCCTCCGGACGCCTGACGGCGCCCTACGGATCGAATCCTGTCGGGCTCACTATAATCCCAACATCCGAATGGGTCCTGTACATCGACCACCCGGGTGCCGGTTCACCTCGCTACGCTCGGTAGTCCTCCGGACGCCTGACGGCGCCCTACGGATCGAATCCTGTCGGGCTCACTACCATCCCAACACCCACGGTCATTCACGAGTCACTCCCCACCGACAACCCGCAACGTGCCGTACACCCGATATCCGGCGCGTCTGACCACCACGAATCCAAGACACACTCCCGCGGCTGCCACCAGGATATCGGTGCCACTGACGAAACGGCCCAGTACCAGGATCTGGCTCAGCTCCGCCCCCACCGCCAAGTAGATACCGGGCAGGCATCCGCTCAGCCAACCGTTTCTCCTGGCGGGCCAAACCGCCAGATACGCGCCGACGGGGAGGTAGAGGAAGAACGGCGCCGCCAC
>CAJVYZ010000244.1 GCA_913009915.1 uncultured Gemmatimonadota bacterium
GAAGATGGAAATGAGGTATGAGAGATGAGTGTGTGAGTAATATGTGTGTGGTTTGTTTTTGTTTTGTTTTTTTTTTTCAAGCAGAAGACGGCATACGAGATATATCAGTGTGACTGGAGTTCAGACGTGTGCTCTTCCGATCTAAGGAGCGCGTCGCTGAGCCGCCGCCACTCATCGCGAGTTTTTGATGCTTCGCCGTGAGGGAACACCAGCGTGTCGTCGGCGAACCGGGTGGATGGTCGCGTATCCGGTTGACGCCAGGGATGACCGCCGTCCTCGCGCCACCGGCTGAGTTCCGCATCGACAATGTCGTCGGTAATGGTGAAGTAGCTACGACCGTCCAGGTGGTTGCTGATCAGGTCATCCACGGTGGCCAAGGCCCCGATGGTGACGTACACCGGGTAGTTCCCTTCGGCGTGGACGATGGTGCAGGTAGGCTCGGGGGTATGGCTCACCAGGTTTCGTCGTCCATTGCGCCCTCGAGGTTGGCCAACCGGGCGAGAGTGAAGAGCAGGTCCGACAATCGATTGAGGTACTGGAGAAAGAGTGCCGGCACTGCGGCTTCCCGGTCGAGCGCGACGACGCTGCGCTCGGCGCGGCGGCACACGGTACGGGCTAGGTGCAGCGTGGTGGCTTTGGGGACGCCGGCGGGGAGAATGAACGCCCTGAGTGGCGGCAGCTCCCGGTCAGCCTCGTCGATGGTGTTTTCGAACTCGGCAATCCGTGCCTCCGACACCTCAGCCTTTTCCAGCGCCTCGGCCACCTTCTGCGGATCGGGCGTCGCCAAGTGCCCCCCGATGGCAAAGAGGTCTCGTTGGACGGCACGCAGAAGTTCGTCGTGGAACGTGCGCGGTTCGGTGGCTCGGACAACCCCTATCGCCGAGTTGAGTTCGTCGATGTCACCGTAGGCGGCGACTCGTACGTGGGCTTTGGACACACGGCCACCACCGAAGAGGCCGGTGTCCCCACCGTCGCCGGTGCGGGTATAGATCTTCATGCGGGGGAAGATGTATCGCCGGGCTTGGCGATGCCAGCGACCGGGCCACTATGCGTGGCTCGTGAGTGCCGTGGCCTCCCGCCCGGCCATTCCGTGCAAGGGCCCGACGGACGAGCGGGAGGACTACTATCGTCCCAAGTCGACGACCACACTGTCGATGTACTGTGTCATGGCGGTGAAGCCCAGTGTGTGATGGTTGGCGATGACCGAAAAGATCAGCTGCCGGCCGTTGCGGCGTTCGAGGTACCCCGAAAGGCTATTCACCTTGGAAATGCTTCCGGTCTTGGCGATGACTCGTCCTTCGAGCGGGGTACCGAGAAACCTGGAGCGGAGCGATCCGCGGCTTCCCGATTGGGGCAGTCCGGCGGTGAAGACGTCGAAGTGCGGGTGGTTTCGCATGTAGCCGAGCAACTGGGCCAGGGCCAGCGGGGTAACCAGGTTGTTACCGGCAAGGCCTGAGCCGTCACTGAAGCTGAACTGCGTCGAGTCGATGCCCACAGAATCGATGAGAAACCGTTTCTCCACCTCCAGGCCCTCATGCCATGATCCGGCTGATCCGAATTGTTTTCCCAGCTGCTTCAGGGTCATCTCGGCAAACCAGTTTTGACTGGAATTGAGGATGGGGAAGATCCAATCCTTGAGCGGCCGCGATTGGACTTCCGCCAGCGCCGCCGAGGATCGGGTGTGCCGATACTGCAACGAATCGGTAGTGGAGAGCGTGGCGCCGGCAACGGCGATGCCCTCCGCAATCAACGCCGATCGAAGTGCTTGGGCCGCGAAGAGATTGGGGTCGGGGAGCGCGAAGTATTCCGTCCGTTCTTTGCGTCCCAGAGGCATATCACCCTCGGCCCAGATGTCCATCGTGCCCTGGGTGCGATAGAACTCGATCGTCTTGTGCGAGCCCCGCGCACTGGTCCTGGCGCGGTTGGTGAACGAGACGTCGCCGAAATCGGGGGAGAAGGAGATGACTGGTGGAGTGTCGATGTCGGGGCCGGGTGCGTAGGTGATGTCGATTGCGTTGTCGTTGAATCCCAGGCCCGATACCGGTGCCGCGTACCACCAGTTGAGATCGTATGCTTCCCACGACGGGTGCACCACCGTCGGCTCGAAGTAGCTGCCGTCCCCAACGACGTTGCCCGCCACCGCCCGAATGCCCCGGAGCTTGAGTTGCAGGGCCAGGAGTTTGAGCGGCTTGAGCGGATCGTCCTCGCAGGCCCCGGCCAGGGTCGTGTCCACTCCATAGCAGCGGCGACTGAACGTGGGATCCCCGCGGCCGTAGAGCACCAGATCGCCCTGCACGACCCCGTCGACCACGGGCCTCGTGGAGTAAACGCTGGTGGTGACCGTGAAGTCTCCCGAGAGGAGTGCCGAGGCTACCGCACCGACGACGAGTTTGGTGTTGCTCGCCGGCATGAAGAGACGTTCGGCGTTGCGGCCAAAGAGTACTTCGCCGCCCTCGGTCGTGAGCACGACGCCCCAGAGATTTCGCTGCAGCGGGGGGGTGTCCAGTCGCCGATCGACGCGCTGGCTCAGGGATTGGGCCTGGATGCTGGGGAGAGGGGCCACGCTCGCGGACAGCAGCAGTGAGGCGATGATGGCGGTGACTGTCCGGAGGGTTCGATTCGTTGCGGTCATTCGCGGGGCTGCTCGGGTTGGAGGAGTTGGTTGGTACCGCGGTCGGTGCCCGGGAAAGATACATGCCGGCTGCTTGCCGTGGGATCACAGACTAATTCTTTGACAGCGTAGCGTAAGCTGCTGAAAATAGCCATGTTACCATAATGGGCTCGTTCGCTTCGTCGTGTCGTATTGAAACGTCCCGTCCGTTGCAGGATCGTACACCTCCAATGGGGCACGGGTGCGGATCGGAGGCCGGCCGTTGAGGCGGCTCGGAACTCTGTGGCTGGCCTTGGCGGCGCAGGTGGCGGCTCCGGCAACGGCGGAGGGACAGTTCGAGGAACTGGTCGTGCGGCAACTCAAGTTTAGCGGCAACCATGCGATCGACAGCGAGGCCATGCAGTCGTTCATCGCCACGACCAATTCGAGCTTCTTCGCCACGAGTCCGGTGGTGCGGTGGATGGGTCTCGGGGCCAAGCGCACGTTCAACGAGCGGAACTTCGAGACCGATGTCGAACGGCTGAAGTTGCTGTACCGCAAGTCGGGATACCTCGAAGTTGAAATCGACACCGTGGTCCGGCGTACCGAGAAGAACATCTACCTCACGTTCATCATCACCGAGGGCCCTCCGGTAGTGGTCGAGGAGGTGGCGATCCTGGGCCTCGATTCGATCCCCCATGCCGACCGGGTGACTCGCGACCTACCGCTGCGTGTGGGCGACCCGTTCAACCGATTCCTCATGCAGGCAACGGAGGACACCGTCGCGCGGCGGCTCCAAGATCGGGGATATCCGCAAGCGGAAGTGTACATGAGCTTCCGGGTCGAACACCTTGGCCGGACGGCGACGGTTGGGCTGGACGTGTTTCCGGGACCTATTAGTACGGTTGGGCCGATCCGGGTGGAGGGGACGGACCGGCTGCCGTCATCGCTGGTGCGATCGCTGCTGACCACGTCGCAAGGCGATGGCTACTCGCGCGAGAATCTGTTCCGCAGTCAGCGCAACCTGTACCGCTCGGATCTGTTCCGGTACGTTGCCGTCGGGATCGATACGGTTGACTACGACTTCGATTCCGACACCGTGCCTATCAGCGTCCGTGTCATCGAGGGCCGGTTTCACCGGGTGCGCGGTGGGGTTGGGTACGGGACCGACGACTGTATCCGGCTGGGGGCTGGGTGGACCGCGCGCGACTTCCTGGGGCACGGGCGCATATTCGACCTGTCTGGTCGGCTGTCCAAGATCGGTGTGGCGCCGCCGTTTACGGGGTTGTCCGACAACCTGTGTCAACAACTCGCGTTTGACCCGGCCACCGGCGAGGGTGACCCTTTTTCCCAGGAACTCAACTACAACCTCACTGCGTCCCTCCGCCAACCGGCGTTCTTCTCGCCGAAGAATACGGCGGCGGTCTCGGTGTTCGCCGAGCGGCGTAGTTCTCCCAATGTGTTCCTGCGCGAAGACTTCGGTACCAGTCTCAGCTTGGCGCGCATCACCGCGAGCCTAATTGGGCTCGATCTCATATATCGATGGGAAAACGGGTTTACCGAGGCCAGCGATGTAAACTTCTGCGCCTATTTCAACGCGTGTACCCGGGAAGACATCGATGAGTTGCGGCAACGCCAGAACCTGGCGACGATCTCGCTCCGGGGGACGATCCCCCGAGTCAATCACCCCATCAACCCAACCCGCGGATGGATCGCCAAGCTCGAAAGCACACTGAGCTCGAGTATCATCGGCTCGTCACCGTTGCAGGAATTCGTTCGCTTCATCGGCGATGTCTCGTGGTACCGGCCCATTCGCCGAGGGCACATCCTCAGTTGGCGATTGCGGGGGGGCGTGCTGTTTGCCCCGCGGATTACCCTAGAATCCGGGGCGAACGCCTTCGTACCCCCCGATCAACGGTTCTATGCGGGGGGACCCAACGACGTCCGCGGTTATCGCCGAAACGAACTGGGCCCGGTGGTGTACGTCGTCGATTCGGCCAGTGTGGTCGATAGCAACGGCATGCTCGATCCGGCCGCGTTACAGAACGCCCGGGTCGAGGCGGTCGGTGGCCACATGCCGGCGGTGGGGGATGTGGAGGGCGGTGGTCCCGTGTTCCTTCCCCACTGAGCGAATCAGTTCCACCATGCCCTCATGCGTTGCCTCATCCAAGGCGCTCAGGGGCTCGTCGAGGCACAAGATCGTTGGCCAAAAGGCCAGCGCCCGACCCAGGGCCACGCGCTGTTGCTCGCCGCCGCTGAGGCCCGCGGTGCCGCGGTCCAGGAGGTGGCCGATCTCGAGCAGCTCGGCCAGCTCGGCGACCCGCTTCTGGATCGTCCTGGTGTCGGTGCGGCGGATGGCCAGGGCGAAGCCGAGATGGTCGCGGACGCTCATGGTGGTGAACAGCGCGCCGTCCTGGGGCACGAAGCCGAGGTTGCGCTCGGCCGGTTTGAGCCGGGTGACGTCGGCGTCGCCCAACACGATTCGGCCCGACGTGATCGACTTCAGCCCGGTGATCGCTTCGAGGATAGTGGTTTTGCCGCAGCCGGTCTTGCCCATCAGCACGCCGTATCCGCCGGTCGGGACCTCGAAGGAGACGTCTTCGAGGCGAAAGCGGCCG
>CAJVYZ010000245.1 GCA_913009915.1 uncultured Gemmatimonadota bacterium
GCGCCGAGGTGGTGTTGACGGGCATTCTGCCGACGCTGGCAAAATCTGATCTCAGTCTGCAGAACATGACGCCCCGGGAGCGCTACCAGGCCCTGAACGTGGCCATCAACCGGATGAGCGGCGGCGTGTACCGGGTGCAGATCCAGGGTGCCGACGAACTCAACTTCGAGCACGACTCGGTCATGCTCGAGGGCGGCAACACCAGCTTCCAGGTGCACTTGCAGGTCGATCCCGATGAGTTCGCCATGGTCTACAACATGGCGCAGGCGATCACGGCACCGCTGACGGCCGCCGCGGTCAACTCTCCCATGCTGTTCGGCCGGCGTCTGTGGGCGGAAACACGGATCGCCCTGTTTCAGCAGGCCATCGACACGCGCCGTTCCACCAGGCACGTGCGGGAACTGGCGCCCCGGGTGCGCTTCGGCGAGCAGTGGATCGAGTCGTCCATCCTGGAGGTGTACCAGGAGGACATCGCTCGCATTCCCGCGCTCTTGAGCAACAAACCCCAAGAGAACCCGCTGGAGCTCCTCAAGGAAGGCAAGGCCCCACAGCTGGCCGCCCTCCAGTTGTACAATAGCACGGTGTATCGCTGGAACCGGCCGTGTTATGGGGTATACCAGGGGGTGCCCCACGTGCGCATCGAGTGCCGTGTCCTTCCGTCCGGACCGTCGACCATCGACGAGGTTGCCAATGCCGCCTTTTGGGTGGGCATGCTGCTCGGCGGGGTTCGCGAGTACCCCGATCTGACCCAGCGGATGGCCTTCAGCGAGGCCCGGGCCAACGTCCTGGCGGCGGCCCGGCGTGGACTCAACGGCGGCTTCACCTGGCTGGACAACAAGCCGGTGAGCGCCCCCGATCTCATCCTCAAGGAGTTGCTGCCACTGGCGCGCGAAGGTCTGGCTGCCAACGGGGTGGCCGCGGAGGATATCGACCGCTACCTCGGCGTCATTCAGGAGCGGGTGGAGACGCGCATGACCGGGGCCACCTGGCTGGAGAAGTCGCTGGCGGAGTTGGGCAGCGACGGCACCAAGTCGGAACGGCTGGCGGCCCTCACTGCGGCGACGTCCCACTATCAGCAACTCGGTCTACCGGTGCATCAGTGGGGCGCGGCGTCGCTGTCACAAAGCAGCAACTGGCGCCAGCACTACCTCAGGGTGGAGCAGTACATGACCACCAACCTGTTCACGGTCAAGGAAGACGAACTGGTGGATCTGGCCGCGCTGCTCATGGACTGGAAAGGCGTCCGCCAGGTGCCGGTGGAGAACGAGGAACACCGGTTGATAGGCCTGTTATCTTACGGGTCGGTCCTCCGGGCCCTGGCCACGGCCAGGGTGTCGGAAGGTGAGCTGACCATCCCGGTGCGCGACCTGATGGACGCCACGCCGGTGACGGTGGCTCCGGAAACGACCACGCTCGAGGCCATCGAACTGATGCGGGAGAGGAAACTCACCAGCCTCCCGGTGGTCGAGGACGACATCCTGGTGGGCATCGTGAGCGTCGGCGACTTCATGCCGATCGCCCAACGATTGCTACAGGAGAAACTGGGTGAGTTCGAATGAAGGCACAGGTGTGACCATCGCCACGAGAGATATCGACGCGGCCGTGACCCGCATCATCGGACGGATAGAAGGACCCGTCCCCGGCCCGGTGCTGGTGTGCGTGGCCGGCATGCACGGCAACGAGCCGGCCGGGGTCGAGGCGCTCACCCGGGTGCTCGACACGTTGACCGTCGAAGGGTACCGGATCGAGGGCACCTTCGTGGCACTGCGGGGCAACCAGGCCGCCATCGCCAAGCATGTCCGCTTCATCGACAGCGACCTCAACCGCCATTGGACGCGCGAGCGGCTCGGCAGAGTCACCTTGGATCGGGAGCCTGACCCGGCGGTGTCGGAAGACGCCGACCTCCTCGAGTTGCACGACGTCATCAGTGAGATCCTCGACCAGGCCATCGGCGAAAGCTATCTCATCGACGTGCACACCACGTCGGGCCGCAGCGCCCCGTTCGGCACCGTGGGCGACACGCTGCGCAACCGCAGATTCGCCATGCAGCTCCCGCTCCCGCTCATCATGGGGCTCGAGGAACACCTGGAAGGAACGATGCTCGAGTTCTTCAACGACCAGGGCCACGTGACCCTCGGCCTCGAAGGCGGCCAGCACGAAGACGCCAGCTCGGTCGACCGCATCGAAGCCGCGGTCTGGTTGGCGCTCGAGGCTGCGGGGATGTTGCCCGATTCGCGAGCCGCCACGCGATTGGCAGACGCCCGCACTTTCCTGGCACGCCTGAGCCGCAATCTTCCGCGGGTACTCGAAGTGCGCCACCGCCATTTCGTCGGCCCCAATGACCGGTTCGCCATGCGGCCCGGCTACGCATCCTTCCAGGGGGTGACCGCAAACGAACACGTGGCCGACGACGAGTGCGGCTCCGTCACCGCGCCGGAGACCGGGCTCATCCTCATGCCGCTGTACCAGCCCGCCGGTGACGACGGGTTTTTCATTACTCGGGAGTTCAGCCCGTTCTGGTTGTCCGTCTCGGCTCTCCTCCGCCGGCTGCACGTCGACAACGTCCTGCCGTGGATGCCGGGTATCACCCGCGACCCATCACACGGCGGGACTCTCCTGGTGAACGGACGGGTGGCTCGGTGGTTCGCCTTGGAAGTGTTCCACTTGCTCGGCTATCGCAAGCGGCGCCAGATGGGGGATGTGTTGGTGGTGACGAGGAGGCGGGAGGGCGGTAAGGCGGTAAGGCGGTAAGGCGGTAAGAAGATACTGCCACCAGCCACTAGCCACCTGCCATCAGCAGCTCCTTCGCGTGCCTGCGTGCGGCCGCGCTCTCGGCATCTCCCAACATTCTGGCAACCTCGAGCACCCGGTCCTCGCCGTGGATGACCGACACGTCGCTGGTGGCCATGCCGCCGGAGGAGCCCTTGGCGACGACCAGATGGCGGTCGGCCTTGCCGGCAATCTGCGGCAGGTGGGTTATGACCAGCACCTGACGGCCTTGGGCGACGCGGGCCAGGGCCTCGCCGACCCGGACACCCACCTCGCCCCCGATTCCCTGGTCGATCTCGTCGAACACCAGGGTCTGAATCCGATCGTGCCGCGCCAGCACCACCTTGAGCGCCAGCATGATGCGGGACAATTCACCACCCGACGCCACCCGGCCCAGCGGTCGCGGGTCCATGCCCTGGTTGAGTCGAACCTGGAACGCGACCGACTCCCGTCCGGTGAGCCCAGCCTGAGGGAGGGCCGGCAACTCGACGGTCACCCGTCCCCCGGCGAGGCCCAATGCGGGGAGCAACTTGTCGACCGCGCGGGTCAGCCGCCCCACCGCGATCCCGCGCTTGGCCGACAGCCGGTCGCAGGCGGCGTCGAGGGCCGCGGCAGCCGCGATCCGCTTGGCCTCGAGGACCTCAAGGTCGAGGTCCGCTGTATCGAGGACATTCAATTCGTCCATCGCACCAGCCAGCGTCTCGAGGACGGCTTCGACTGTTGTGCCATATTTCTGTTTCAGGCGTCCGAGCACGTCGCGCCTGGTTTCGACTTCGGCCAGCCGTTCCGGTGAGTGCTCTATGTCGTTGGCGTACTGCTCCACGACTCGGGTCAGTTCACTGAGATTGGCGTAGGCGCTATCGAGGAGTTCACGCCAGCCAGCCACAGTGGGATCGAGTTTTTCCAACCGGTCCACCGCGCGTTCCGCCGCGCCGACGGCATGGAGCGCGGCGCCGTCTCCCCGGTCGAGTTCCTGCAGTATGGATTGGGTCAGCGCCTCGACCACATCGGCCTCGCCGAGGAGGGCGGCTTCGCGATCGAGGGCCGCGTCCTCTTCCGGCTGGGGATCGGCCTGGCTGATCTCTTGGGCCACGTGGCGCAGGTAATCCGCCCGCCGGCGGACTTCATCCCTGCGGTCGCTGAGCGTCAGGTATTCCGCTTCGAGCGCGTGCAGCGTCTCGTGGGCATCCACCACCGCCACGCGCTCGCCCCCGGCACCGGCGAAGGCGTCGAGCATGTCCCGCTGGGCTTGCGCGTGGAGGAGTGACTGGGTTTCGTGCTGCCCGTGCAGGTCGGCGAGGAGAGCGCCCAATTGGGCCAGCACCTTGACGGTCGTCGGGCTGCCGTTGACCCACGCGCGTGAGCGGCCTTCTGCCGCCACTTCCCGGCGGATGACCAGCCGTCCGTCTTCCACATCGAGTCCCAGCGATTCGATGCGGGCTGTGAGCCGCGGGTCGATCTCCTCGACCACCCCTTCGATCACCGCCTTGGCCGCTCCGGGACGGAGCGCCTGGGTGTCGGCCCGCTCTCCGAGCAGCAGCGCCAAGGCGTCGACCAGCAGCGACTTCCCCGCCCCGGTCTCGCCGGTGAGGACGTTGAGGCCGGGGCCGAGCACCAGGGTTACGTCGGCCACCGTGGCGAGGTCGCGGACCCGGAGTTCGCTGAGCACGGCCTAGTCCAGGGTGCGGTCGGAGAGGTCTCCCCAATGGAGCTTCTGCCGCATGCGATGGAAGTACTCCTGCTCATCGAACCGCGCCAGCAGAACGGCGGTGGGGGCGCGCCGGATCTCCACCCGATCGCCGGGATGGAGCCGCACGGAGGTCTGGCCGTCGAGCGACACCAGCAGATTCTCTTCAGCCCACGGCGGCAGCGGCTCGACCATGACGGTGTAGTGGGCCGGGACCACCACGGGCCGCACCGCGAGCGTATGGGCACAGATCGGTGTGACGACCATGGCCTGAACGCCGGGCACGACGATGGGGCCTCCCGCGCTCAGGGAATAGGCGGTCGATCCGGTGGGTGTGGCGACGATGATACCGTCGGCGCTGTAGGGTCCGATGGTCTCGCCCTCTATGGTGACGTCCAACCGGACCACTCGCGCGACCCCGCCCTTGTGGATGGTGACGTCGTTGAGGGAATTGGGGAGCGGCTGCACGTCGCCGTTGGCGCTGATGATGCTGGACGACAACACTTGGCGCCGGTCGACCGTCAACTTCTCGGACACGAGGGCATCGAGCGCGGGAGCCAGGTCATCATAACTGGCCCAGGTCAGGAACCCGACCCGGCCAAGATTGAACCCGAGGATGGGGATTTCCCGGCTCTGAACCAAGATCGGAAGAGCACACGTCTGAACTCCAGTCACACTGATATCCCTCGTATGCCGTCTTCTGCTTGAAAAAAAAAATTTAAGCGGCTCACCTTTACCCGTCC
>CAJVYZ010000246.1 GCA_913009915.1 uncultured Gemmatimonadota bacterium
GGGTGCAGCTCGAGTTGAAACGACGGGCCCGGTCGCTGGGCGGGACGCTGGAGGACAGGGGTCGGCAGGTACGGGCGGGGGTCTTCGGTGCCGGGGCGCTCAGGATACAACGCGGCAGCGAGGAGGTGCGGGTCTACGTGCGGTTACCGGAGGAAGAGCGCAATACGCTGGGAGACATTCAGGCATATCGGATCATGACGCCATCCGGGGCGGCCATTCCATTGGCGGAAGTGGCGCAGGTCACCTTCGGCACTGCACCAACCACCATTCGCCGGCTCGACGGGAGGCGGATCGTGACCATCACGGCGGACGTCGACCAGGCCGTCATCACCGGCCAGGAGGTCAACAGCGAATTGACCAACCGGATCCTTCCCGCCGTTCAGCAGCGCTACCCCGGCGTACGGTACACCTTTGGCGGGGAACAGCGGGAACAAACCGACGCCATCGGCGGCATCGCCATGGGGTTCCTGCTGGCAGCGTTGGTCATGTACGCCTTGCTGGCGATCCCGTTCGGGTCCTATATCGAACCACTGATCATCATGACGTCGGTGCCCATGGGCTTCGTTGGCGCGGCCTTCGCCCACCTGGTGATGGGACTGGATCTGGGACTGCTCAGCATTTTCGGCATCGTGGGCGTGAGCGGCGTGGTGGTGAACGACTCGCTGGTGTTGATCGATTTCATCAACGAGCAGCACCGGGCCGGCAAGCCGATGGCCGAAGCCATAGTATCCGCCGCCAGGACCCGATTTCGCCCCATCCTCCTGACGTCGCTCACCACGTTTCTAGGGGTATTCCCGCTCATCATCGAACGCAGCCTGCAGGCGCAATTCCTGGTGCCGATGGCGGCGAGCATCGGCTTCGGAGTCGTGTTCGCCACGGCCATCATCATGGTCCTGGTACCGGCCCTGACCATGCTGCAGGCTGACGTGGTAGCGTGGCGAGCGCGCCGGGCAACACCCTCCCGAACCAGCCTCGAGACCGTCTCGGGCCCATAGCCGGCAGGTCCAACTCAGATAGTTGGGTATCAGCCGTCATTGGGGCGGCATAGGGGCATGGGACCCTGTGACCCCTAGCCACCAGCGGCACCGGGATGCATGTTGTTGCACGGATCCGGCAAACGCCACAGCCGGGCTCGATGCCGTGCCGAGTGGGGGCGAGCACATGCCACTCCTGAAACAACTGCCACACCGGGGGGCCCACGCTCCCCGTATACAGGTTCGCTCAGCGAGGCCGCAGGACTCAACTTTCCTGGCTCAGATCATCCTCCGGTCCGGGAGGTCTCATCTCGCCAAGGGATACTGGGACCTCGCGGTGGAGGACGATGGCTACGACCGTCTCGACCTCATCGAGATGCTCACGGTCCTGGACACCCGGTCGTCATGCCACTACTCAGGATTTCACGTCGCCACGGTGAACGGGGTACTTGCCGGGGCCGCTGCGGGTTACGACCCTCTCGCCGAGGGGTTCCTGGAGGCGGGGCACGCGCTGGCCGAGGGGTTCGACTTTCTGGAATGGTCCGCCGACGAAGTCAGCGCCGCGTACGCCAGGTTGAAACCGTACACCACGTGCCTCCCCCGGTTTTCCCGTGGCGCCTGGGTGGTGGATTGGGTCGCCGTCAAGCCTACCTTCAGCGGCTTGGGTGTGGCCGGACGATTGCTGGCCGCGGTGGTTGGGACCGGACGGTCGAGAGGGTATCGGCTGGCCCAGGTGGCAACCTATGTCGACAACGAGGCTGCGATTGCGCTATACCGGCGGCTGGGATTTGCGGTGATCGAGGAATTGCGACACCCGGATTTCGAACGTGCCCTCGGATCGCCGGGCATGATCAGGATGGGTCGTGATCTTTGAGGCGGCCGGTTTCAATCTTGCCAACTCCCCGACCCCGCGCCGTGCCTCCTGAACAACCGGGCGTCCGTCCACTCTTCTTTCAGGATGGTCGCGGAACTGCCCACCCACCCCTCGCGTTCCTGGCATCGGACACCATCGTCACCAGGGGATCCGACGGCGGTAGCCCGTAACACACTGGGGGGGGCCTCGATGCGCGCTATCTCGCTGATACTGCCGGTATCCCTGGCGGTTACCACCACGGCCACCGCCCAGATCGTGTGCCGCCCCGGTCCCGATTCCAACGAAGCCAACACCTTCGCCGCCTTGTCCGTCCCGCTGGCATTCGGACCGGCGGGTACCATCGGGGAGGATCCACCGGCTGGCTTCTGGGTCGGGTTCGAGGCAACCGTCCTCCCGAACATCGATTCCGCCACTACGGTACCTACCATCTGCCGTCCGGGAAAGGAAAGCGAGGACACCGATTTTCTCCCTGCCTTCGGCCGGCTTCGTGCCGGGGTACGGCTGTTGTCGTGGCTCGACCTCGAGGCCGGCTGGGTACCGCCCATCCGGGTCAACGGCGTCAAGGCCAATCTGCTGAGCCTGGCCCTGGGCGGCCGGGTATCCCTCGGGCCAGGGTCGCTGGCCATCCGGGGGCACGCCACCGTCGGGGAGATCCTGGCGCCCATCACCTGCGACGAGGATGCGTTGGCCAACCCGGCCAGCGAGTGTTTCGGGGGCCAACTTTCCGAAGACAGCTACAAACCGAACATCTTCGGTGTCGACGGCACGTTTGCCTTTCCTGTGGGGAGCAAGTTCCGGCCCTACCTCGGCGCCGGGTACAACCGACTGCAGCCGCGCTTCCAGGTGAACTTCACCAACCGAGTCGGGTTCACCGACAACCAGAAGGTCGAAGTGGATCTCAATCGCCTGGCGCTGTTTGGCGGAATCACCTGGCTGCCGAGCCGGCGACTGGGCATCACCGGCGAGGTGTACTCCCAGCCGGCAGATGCGGTGACGGTGCGAATCGTGGGGCGGCTGGGAATTGGCAATTAGCAATTGGCAACGGCCGCACTCGTGAGGGCTGCTCCGATGGCACCTGCAACCGACCCGGACTGGGCCAACCGCTCCCCCCGGCGTCGTGTGACCGAGGGTTGGCCGGCGGCGGCATGTTCAGCTACATCGGTGGTCATTGCACTCCCCAGCGACTCTGATTCAGCCGAAACGAGCGCGTCACGCAAGGGCGTCGAGGATTTCGTCAGCCGACGGTGCGCCGCTCGCCCGGCACGCCATAGCCGCTACCGATTCTGCGCCCGCCACGTCTTCGTCATCGACCAACACAGTTGGTGATCCATATTGCATCACGCGAGCCGGAGCGCCGGCATCCGTTTGGTTCCACTCACGCCATTCCGGCGTCAGGCCCTTGGCCGAGAGCGCCGCCCTGAGGTTGGCGCGGGCCGACTCGACATTGGGGCATCCGGTGAAGTAGATGAGTTCTACAGAAGGGGAATGGGTATCCATTGTCGCCTCCGAGATGCTGACGTCTACTGTACGATAACGTCAGTACCACGGTACGGGGTCAAGAGTGGAGTGGGTGTGCGGTGTGCGGTCGGCTTCACTTGCTGGTTGTCAAGCAGGGGCCTTAGAAGGCAGGCAAGCGGCTAGTAGCTGGTGGCTGGTGGCTGGTGGCTGGTGGCTGGTGGCTAATGGCGACCGCGGGACTAGTGGTTGTCGGACGTCTCCGTGCGGATAGCCTTTAACACTTCTCTCGTGAGATCCCAGCGGTTGAAACCCTGGCGCCCGTAGTCCAGGCCGCGACGTACTATGACGAGGTCGTGCGTCGGGACGACGATGACATACTGCCCACGGTTTCCCGCAGTCGAATACGCGCTCTTGGGGACGTCGGTTCGTCCGTCTGGCACCAGCCACCATTGGCCGCCGTAGAAGTTGCCACGTTCGATGGTGGATGGCGCCGGTGTGCGCACGAAGTCGATCCACTCCTGAGAGAGGAGTCGCTCTCCGTTCCAGGTGCCACCGTGCAGGTACAACAACCCGAACCGTGCCAGATCGCGCGCGTTGGTGTACACCTGGCTACTGAAGATGAAGTCGCCGAATCGGTCCACGCTCACCAGTGTGTTGCGCATGCCGATGCGATCGAGTAGCGCCCGCCGCGGAAATTCCAGATACGTCTGTCGGTCACCCAGGGCCAACTTCATGGCGTAGACGGCCAGCAACGCGTCGTAGTTCTCGTAGTCCCAACGGGTGCCCGGCTCGCGGACCAAGCCGCGATTACGCATGCCCTCGACCGAACTGGCCCCGGCCCAGTACGACAGGCCCGAACCGGTGGCGTATTCGAGTCCGGCGTTGTCCACAGGATACAGGCCACTCGACATGTTCAACACGTGCCGGAGGGTAATGTCCGAGCGGGGGTCGCTCTCCGGCGACGAGACCTTCGGGAGAAAGTCGAATCCAAGGGGCTGGTCGAGCGCCAGGCGGCGGCGGTCGACGAGCATGCCTATCAGTGTCACCGCGATGCTCTTTGCCGTGGACCAGGTGCGGGTCCTCGTGGTGACATTGACTCCCGGAGCATAACGCTCATGGATGATGTCCCCGCCTTTGACGATCACCAGGCTGAGGGTCACTTGCTCCGGCGACTCGCGTTGAAAGGCCCAGTCGGAGGCTGCCTGAAGCGCGGCCGCATCCACGCCAGCCGGAAACGGCTCGTCTTCGGTCAGGTCGCCATCGGGCCAGGCAATCTCTGCGGGGTTTCCTGGTGGCGGCGCCATGTGAAGAATCGGCAAACCGCCCAAGGCCTCGAAAGTCTGGTCGGGCGCCATGATGACGCAGCCGAGCCCTTCGCGAAACGCGGCGCGCATGGTAGGGACATGTTCAGGCGAGCCGACGGCAACCGTCTTCCGATGGCGATCGACGACATAATCGCCCCCATCGGGTGCGCCGATCGGGGACTGCAAAAAGGCGAGTTCCTGGGCGAATACCTGCTCGAGGGTTCGGTTCGACGTGAACAGACCGTTGCACATGAACATGGCCTGCTGACCACGGCGGATAATGTCTCGATTGAAACGCCAGTAATCGTATGTCTCGTCTTGCTGGCTGCTGGCGGATGTAGGAAGAACGAGCGTGAGGCTGAAACACAGCACGATGAGTTGCTTCAAGAGGCACCTCCGCTAGCCCTCACGGCGAGGCGCCGCCCGGATTCGATCCGAAGCCACGAGCGCAGCGAGCGGCGAGGACTGAAAGATCGGAAGAGCACACGTCTGAACTCCAGTCACACTGATATATCTCGTATGCCGTCTCCTGCTTGAAAAAAAAAAAACACTATCGCAACAACA
>CAJVYZ010000247.1 GCA_913009915.1 uncultured Gemmatimonadota bacterium
AGGTGGTGCCCGACGAGCGACTGTTGGGAGAGGTAAACGCCCGCGTCGATGGATGGGTCGAGCGCCTGTTCCTCAACGAGACCGGCAAGCTGGTACGGGCGGGCGAGCCGCTGTTCGAGATCTACGCGCCGGCTGCGGTGGCCGCGCAGAGAGAACTCCTTCTGGCCAAGCGGCTACCCCCGGGAAGCGGCAACGACTCGCTGGTGTCGGCGGCCAGGCAGCGCCTCGGCTTGTGGAACATCGACTCGAGTACCGTTGCCGAAGTCGAGGCCAGCGGACGGCCGCGGCGTCGACTCCCGATCCTCTCTCCCTACACCGGGCACGTACTGGAAAAATCGGTCATCGAGGGACAGATGGTTCATCCTGGGGACCGGCTGTTTCGCATAGCCGACCTGTCAACGGTGTGGATCGAACCAGCCATTTTCGAACGCGACCTCCAGTTCGTTGCCGTCGGGCAACCTGCCGAAGTGCGACTGGACGCGTTTCCCGGGGAAGTGTTCCATGGTCGAGTGACGTTCGTGCAGCCGGTGCTCGACCGCCGCACCCGGGCCGTCCGCGTTCGGGTCGAGATCGCCAATCCCGACTATCGCCTGAAGCCCATGATGTACGCCACGGTGACGCTGCGGACGCGCGGTGCTCCAGGGGTGACCGTACCCCTGACGTCGGTGCTACCCACCGGCGAACAAAACCTGGCGTTCGTGTTCCGCGACGGTGGCATCGTACCAACACCGGTGGAAATCGGTTCTCGCGGAGACAGTACCCTGACGATCCTGTCGGGGGTGGCCGTGGGAGACACCCTCATCGCCTCGGCCACCTTCCTTTTCGATTCGGAATCCAGCCTGGCCGCCGCGATGCAAGGCCTCATGCTCAACATGGGCATGGGCCTCGACATGGGCGGCATGGACATGGGTGAGACGGGCATGGACGGGGACCAGGAGATGGACGACATGGTCATGCCGGACACGACGTCCGGGGGAGGCCGGCCATGATCGGCGCAGTGGTAGAACTCAGCGTAAAATGGCGCGGATTGGTGGCCATGGTTGCGGTAGCGATCCTGATCGGCGGCTTCTTCGTCCTGCGAACGCTGCCCATCGACGCCATACCCGACCTGACGGATCCGCAGGTAATCGTGTTCACCGAGTTCCCCGGGCAAGCGCCGCAGGTGGTCGAAGACCAGATCACTTATCCGTTGGTCACCGCCCTGTTAACTGTTCCCCGCGCCCGAGTAGTACGGGGTCAATCGATGTTCGGTCTGTCCTTCGTCTATGTCCTGTTCGACGAAGGCACTGACGTGTACTGGGCCCGCAGTCGGGTGCTGGAGTATTTGAACGGGGCGGCGGGTGACCTGCCGGATGGGGTGCGCCCCCAGTTGGGGCCCGACGCCACCGGCGTCGGCTGGGTGTTCCAGTACGCCGTACAGGGTGAGGGCTATCGACCCGATGAACTGCGGTCGATTCAGGACTGGTACCTGCGGTTCGGCCTGCAGGCCGTGCCCGGAGTTGCCGAAGTGGCCAGCGTGGGGGGCTACGTAAAGCAGTATCAGGTGTTGCTGAATCCCACCAAACTGCTGGCATTCGGAGTGACGGCTGAAGAAGTGGTCAGCGTCATTCGCTCATCGAATCGAGATGTCGGCGCCCGCACCGTGGAGGTGGCGGGCGGAGATTACATGGTCCGCGGCCTGGGCTACTTGCGAGGCGTATCCGACATCGCCTCGCTGGCCATCGCCGCCACCGACCAGGGGATACCGGTGCGGGTGGAGGACGTGGCCGATGTCACCATCGGCCCCGACCTGCGCCTGGGTGTGACGGAACTGAACGGGAGGGGCGAGGCCGTGGGTGGCGTCGTCATCATGCGTCAGGGGGAGAACGCCCTCCAGGTCATCAACGCGGTCAAGGCGAAGCTCGAAGAATTGTCGAGTGGGCTGCCGCCAGGCGTGACCATAGTGCCCACCTACGACCGGTCTGAACTCATCCATCGTGCCACGAGCACGCTGGTGCGGACGCTCATCGAGGAATCGATCATCGTCGCCCTGGTGAGCGCCCTGTTCCTGTTCCATGCCCAGAGCGCGCTGGTAGCGGTCGCCACCCTCCCGTTGGGAATCATCATTGCCTTGGCCGCCACCCGCGTCCTCGGCGTCAACGCCAACATCATGTCGCTCGGCGGGATCGCCATCGCCATAGGGGCCATGATCGACGCCGCCATCGTCATGATCGAGAACCTCCACAAGCACGTGGAGCACGAACCCGATCGCCCTCGTTGGACCCTGGTGGTGATAGCCGCCCGCGAGGTGGGGCCGGCGTTGTTCGTCTCGCTGTTGATCATCACCATGTCGTTCCTTCCCATCTTCACGCTGCAGGCGGAAGAAGGCAGGCTCTTCCGGCCACTCGCCCTGACCAAAACCGCGGCCATGGCGGCGGCGGCCATCCTGTCGGTCACGGTCGTTCCAGTCCTCATGGGACTTTTCATCAGGGGCCCCCTGCGACCCGAAAGCGCCAACCCCGTGAGTCGCGTCGCGATCGCCCTCTATCGACCGGTCCTCCATTGGAGCCTCCGATGGCGTCGCTGGGTGTTGCTGGGTGGAGCGGCGGTCATCGCCCTCACCGTCTGGCCGCTCCGTCAGCTGGGAAGCGAGTTCATGCCCCCGCTGAACGAAGGCTCCCTCATGTACATGCCCAACTCGATCCCGGGCGTGTCGACCGCGACCCAACGCCGGTTGCTGCAAAAGCAGGACAGCATCCTGATGACGTTCCCCGAGGTCGCGTCGGTGTGGGGCAAGGCGGGACGGGTCCAGAGCGCCACCGATCCAGCGCCGATATCGATGGTGGAAACGATCGTCAACCTGCGAGACCCCGCGGACTGGCCCGAACCACTAACCCAGGATCAACTCATCGCCAAAATGGACCGCGCGTTGCGGTTCCCTGGATTGATCAACAGTTGGACCATGCCGATCAAGAACCGGACGGACATGCTCTCGACCGGCATCCGCACCACGCTGGGGATCAAGGTCTTCGGCCCGGATCTCGCCACCATCGAGTCCATCGGCGCCGAGTTGGAGGAACTGCTGGCCCCGGTGCCGGGAACGGCCAGTATCTATGCGGAGCGTTCGTTCGGCGGGCGCTATCTCGACATCGTTCCCGATCGGGGGGCACTCGCCCGGTTCGGCCTGGCCGTGGGTGGTGTGCAGCAAACGATCGCCACCGTCCTCGGTGGGCGCAACATCACCATGATGGTGGAGGGCCGGGAGCGCTATCCGGTGCAGGTCCGCTACGCCAGGGCGTTTCGGGAGAACCCCGACAGGCTGGATCGCATTCTCGTCGGCACCCCGGCCGGATTTCAGGTGCCGCTCACACGGTTGGTGGATGTGCGCTACGCCACCGGTGCGCCGATGATCAAGAGTGAGAACGGTCAACTGGTCGGTACCGTGTTCATCGACGTCAGGAATCGCGACGTGGGCGGCTACGTGGCCGAAGCGCGGGACCTGGTCTCGAGCAGCATCAGCCTGCCACCGGGATACCGGCTGCAGTGGAGCGGCCAGTACGAGGCCATGGAGCGGGTCGCCCGCCGACTCTATGTGGCGATCCCGCTCACCCTCGCCATCATCGCCTTATTGCTGTACTTCAATTTCGGCAATCTGGTGGAAGTCGGCATCGTCATGCTGTCGCTTCCCTTTGCGCTGGTGGGAGGCGTCTGGTTGCTCTGGCTGCTTGACTACAACCTCTCGGTGGCGGTAGCCGTCGGATTCATTGGGCTTGCGGGGCTGGCGACCCAGACCGGCGTGATCATGTTGCTGTACCTCGATCAGGCCTGGCACGCCGCGGTGGCGAGAGGCCCGGTGACACTGCAGGGGTTGGTCGACGCCATCGAGCACGGCGCGGTGGCCCGGGTGCGTCCCAAGCTGATGACGGTAGTCGCCATCATGGCCGGGCTCATCCCGCTTATGTGGGCCCACGGTACCGGGGCGTCGGTGATCCAGCGGATCGCGGCGCCGATGGTCGGCGGCATGCTGACTTCTACGGTGTTGACGCTGGTGGTGATCCCGGTGCTGTACTACCTGTGGCGGCGAAGGGAGACGGATGCCTAGAGCGTCAACTCTCGTGCTTGACCTTGGACTTAACTCCAGGGTTTATGTTGCTAAGCAGCGTCCGCGATATCTCGTGCTACCATGTAACCGGTGATCCTGCCTGCGCTTGGTCGTCATGTGCCTCCATAGGGATAAACGACATGTGTTCGGACCTACACCGAATCATCCATGTTGACTGGCGCAGCGTTCCTGCCCGGAACGGTTTCGTGCCGGAGGGCACGTGGCCCGGCTAGGGGCCGTGATACTTGCCTTGGTCGGTCTACCGCAGGGTCTGGCCGCCCAGGCCTGGACACCGAGCCCGGGGGTCCCACCACGACCGATTCCGGAGCGCGGGCCAGTTCTGAACCACGAACCGGTGTTTGGAGTGGGACCTCACACGACCTGGCGCGGAGGGTGGGGACTAGAACTAGAGGTGGCATCCAAGGGCGACGAATTAGTGGCTCCGGTTGAGCTCTTGTACGGGGTGACGGAGGAGCTCACCGTTACGGCCATCCTTCCCTTTCGCGATCCTCTTGGGGACGGGAGCCTCGGATCGGTCGGGTTGAGGGCTAAGTGGCGATTTGCGACCTCGTTCTCGAAGGGCCGAATGGATGCGGTCGCCGTCATAGGGGGGGTGACCCTCCCTCGGTCGGTCGGCGGCGTAACCACCGGAGGCCCCGTGCTCCTTACGGGACTGGCGGCCGGTCGCGAGTCGAGGAGGTGGTACTACTTCGCCGGGGCCCGGGCCGCGTTCCGGCTGCCCAAGGAAGGCCTGAATCCCGGGGATCTCCTCTTGCTCAATCTTGCCTGGGGTATCCGGCCATGGCTCGCGGAGTACCACGCACCAGACTTCGTGGTACTCGTCGAGGCCAATGGACGTCTGGCGGGACACACGAGTGTGAACGGCCAAAGGGTGGACGCCAGCGGCGGGGAGGCGCTGAGTCTCGCGCCGGCCTTCTTGCTCAGCTACCGGAACGTGATGTTGAAGGGCGGCGTGGATATTCCGATCTGGAGACGCTTCAATGACCCGGCGCGCTCCGAAGATGTAACCATCCTCGCCGCGCTCGAAATCCATTGGTAACGGGTCAAACCTCAGCATATCAAACGGAGAGAG
>CAJVYZ010000248.1 GCA_913009915.1 uncultured Gemmatimonadota bacterium
GCGACCACCGAGATCTACACTCTTTCCCTACACGACGCTCTTCCGATCTGGACGGGTCCACGACCTGCTCGACCAGAACGGGCTTGCTCCAGGCGACCCGATCGGCCTAACGCAGGCCCGGCAGTTGACCCGAGAGGCGGGGGTGTGGACCGTCGTCCTTGGTGAATTCGACCAGGCTGGGGACTCACTCCACCTGACCGCCCGGGTGTTCGACGTGGCCACCGGCGAGCGCATCGACCTGGCGAGCGCCAGCGGGGTTCCGGGGACCGACGTCCGACCCCTGTTCGACGAGCTGGCGTCGAGTATCCTCAATTTGAGCGGCGCGCCGGACGACATCACCACTGATCTTGCCCGGGCCACCACCGGATCGGTCGAGGCCTATCGGGCCTACCTCAGCGGCGTGGACCACCTGAACAAGTGGGAACTGGGCGATGCCATTCACGACCTACAGCAGGCGACGCGGATCGACACGACCTTCGGGTTGGCGTACTACTACTTGGCCGTCTCGCGCGGATGGATCTACGGGGGCAACGATGCCGAGTCGAATCGAGCCGTCGCCTCCGCCGGGAGGTACTCGGCCAATCTCCCGTTGACGTATCGGACACTCATCCGCGCCTATCGCGCCTTTATCGAGGGCCATCTCGCCATCGCCCGGCAGTATTACCAGGAGCTGATCGAGCGTGACGACAACAACGCCGCCGCCTGGTACGGGTTGGGCGATTCGTGGTTCCACGACGACGGTCTGGCCAAGCCGGAGAGATTCACCCACGCATTGCGAGCCTTCAAGCGCACCGGCGAACTCG
Source organism: uncultured Gemmatimonadota bacterium (assembly GCA_913009915.1). Taxonomy (GTDB): domain Bacteria; phylum Gemmatimonadota; class Gemmatimonadetes; order Gemmatimonadales; family GWC2-71-9; genus N074bin45. Next base: position 804 of record CAJVYZ010000248.1, read on the forward strand.
ACCCCGGCTTCACCTTGGCGTTGGAACACGTCGATTACATGCTGCATGAAGCGGGGAGAGCCTATCCACCGTTCGCCCTAATGCCGACGGACTCCTTCGTGGCCACCCGGTCCCCGGATGGCCGGTTGTCGATGGACTCCGTCGCGCTGACAGCAGCGGTCGACCGGGCGCGCAAAGCATCGCTCGATTTGGCACGCGACTGGGTAGCCACCCAGCCCAACGGTATGCGGGCGCAGTACGCCCTAATCGACGCCTACGTCAATGACGGGCAGTACCGGGCGGCCCACGCCGAGGCTGATCAGATCGCCGAAGACGGCGACCTACATCCCGAGCTCCCGTTTGCCCGGGCGCGTATTTTCTTCGCCGCCGGTGAACCGGAGCTCGCCGGCGAGACGTTGCGGGGGGCCATGGATTCAGTCACGCCGGACGACTTCAGCGATCTCGATCCGGACTTCAACTTGGTGGCGTCGGTCGAAGCGACCGCCAACGTGTTCGCCTATCAAGGTGATTTGGGCCGAGCGGCCCAGGCGATTCAGTTCGCCGATCAGGTGCGCACGGCGCTCGAACTCCGGCCGGCCACGCACAGCACCGAGATCGACCCGCTCCAATGGCAGCGGTGGCGCCTGAGCCATCTGTACTCCGCCACCGGAGCATCGCTCGCCATACAACGCCGGGTGTGGGACGGCGCCGCCGAGGCGGCCCGTCGGGCGGACCCTGACGACCGACCGCATGTAGCGCACTCGGGAGCCGCAGCGGCACTGGGGATCTTCCTCCAAACCAACGATACCACCGCCCTCACCGAACTGCGGGCCCTTACCGGTGAGGATTTTTCCCGTGAGGTGCGAGCCTGGCTTGCCGTCAACGAGGAGGACCTGACCGAAGCACGGTCCATTCTCGAGCAGACCGACCCCGCCAAGATGACGGGCTGGTATCGCAAGCCGATGGAAGCAGAGGTGTACTTCGAGCTCGGCGACTACGGGAAGACCGTGTCGCTGCTCGAAGAGTTCGAGCCTGACCATTTCCGGACCGACTACTTCGACGTGCGCTGGGGTATGCTCGGCCGCGTCAGGATGCTGCGGGCGATGGCCTACGAAGAACTTGGACGGACCGAGGACGCCCAGCGAGAGTATCGCGACGTGGTGGCCCAGTGGCAGTCGGCCACGGAAGATCCGTTCGACGCCCTCCGGAGTCGGGCGCAGAAAAGCCTGGCTCGGTTGTCGTCCCCAGCGGGTTGACGGTAGGCGCCTCTCTTCCCGCCGCGACCGGAGGCGTTATGTTTCCCTGGTGCGAAGGGGTCGGGTGCGGTGGTCGCGGGGCCTTCGGGCCTCGAGGAAAGTCCGAGCTCCACAGGGTCGATTGCCAGGTAACGCCTGGGCGCCGCAAGGCGACGGACAGGGCCACAGAAAATATACCGCCCACCTCGGTGGGTAAGGGTGAAAAGGTGGGGTAAGAGCCCACCGCGCCGCTGGTAACAGCGGTGGCAGGGTAACCCCCAATCGGAGCAAGGCCAAATAGGCGGCGAGGTGCGGCCCGCACCGTTCGAGCCGTGGGTAGGCTGCTCGAGGCGTCCGGCGACGGACGTCCCAGACAGATGACCGCCCGTCTACCTCGGTAGACGAACAGAACTCGGCTTACGGCCCGGCCTCCCTTCGCTACCATTCCCGGGGACACCAATCCCCAGCGGACCAACACCGACTTGCCGGCTGGCCCCGGCCGCGGTAAGTTCTGCGCTTGCCGCAAGTTGCAATTCTACCATGACGACACGATTTCAACATCCTCCGGAACCGGTGCACTACCCGACTCGATGGCATGACGTGGCTGACGTGCGCGTACTCAAGGCCAAGACCGGCGAGTGGCACAAACTGAGTCTGTGGCGGGCGGACATGACCCGGCGGGGCTGGTCGCTCCTCAAGGTCACCACCACCGACACCGAGTTGATGGCGGTCTTCGGTAAGACGAAAGCCCCGCAAGCCTCGCAACCCTGATCCGATCCCTCCCCAGGGTCCTTTTTCCGTATGGGAGATACCATGCAGTTACGCTACGCTACGCCGGCACTGGTGCTGGGCCTGTTGGCATTCCCGGTCCTTTCGTCCCAGGACTCGACCACCGACCGGTACCGGTTCGAAATCGAGACGACTTCGGTAACAGACCTCAGCGAGATGGGCCAAGGCGAAATGGAGAACAAGGTGGACCTCGCCGGCGAGCTGAGCATCACATTCGCCGAGGACGGCGGCATCACCATCGTGCTCGACACCTTGACGGGAAGTAGCGAGGGCCAAGGCCAGCCGCTAACCCCGAAGATGCTCGCCGACCTGATCGGGACCACCTGGACCGCCGTGCTGGACGACAAGGGGCGCCTCTCCGATCTGCAGACCATCTCGGCATCCTCCCAGGTGGCCTCCCAGCTGGAGGGAAACCTCCTCAGGGGGCTGTTCTCGTACATTGCCCCCGGCGCGTCGGTGGGTGACACGTGGAGTGATACCTTGGCGTATGCCCGTAGCGACTACCGCATGAAATATGACACCACGGTCGACTCCGTCACTGGAGTGGTGGATAGTGTACTGGTGGACAGCGTGTTCACCAACTCGCAGGAAACGACGACCGACATCGAGTACACCGCCGTGGCGGACACGACCTACCTTGGCGTCACGGCGCTGGCGGTCGAGACCAGGTACACCGCGAACACGACCATCTACCGAGAATCACAGGGAGGCATCGACATCGAGGGCACCAGCACCGGAACCGGCTTGTTTTACATCGGGTCAGACGGGAAGTATCTGGGCGGAGTTCGCCAAGTCGAATCGGAACTCGAGGTAAGCGGTCCCCAGATCCCGGCGGTCATTCCGGTGACGGCTAACAGCACGCTCACGGTCGAGCTGCTCCCGTGAGATCAGGGGGAATTCTGTGGTTGGCGGCGGCAGCGGCCATGGCCTGCGGCGGCACCACTCCCGGTGCCGGCCGAGCCCCAGGCCCGGATGCCACCGGTGAAGAAGCGGTGGCCGAAGTCATTGCACCGTCGAGCCCTGAGGGATTCCGCTACCCGCTAGTCGAGAACCAGGCGTTTACCTACCAACGTTTCGACAGCATGATCACGGTGCACCCCGGTGGCAGGACGCAAGTGGAGACGTTCGGACGCACCGCCTACTTCCGGGTGGCGTTGCGCGACTCCCTGGAGGTACCGGTAGGGGACTCGACTGCCGATTCGACAGAAACCCTGCCACCGGTGCTGTCCTACATTGTTCGCATCACCCTGGATTCCATCCACCAGGATCTGCGGTCGACCATGCGGCAACCGGCGCTCGACAGTGTTCGCGGGGCCTCCTGGGAGGTCCTCATGGCTCCAACGGGTGGGGTGGGGAACATTACCGTGGGCCCGATGTCGACCGTGGGCCAGAGCCTAAGCGGGGAGCTTGCCAGGCTATTGTATCCCCGGGTGCCTCGGACGGGCGCCGCGATCGGAGCGCAGTGGTCCGACTCGTCCGAGAGCGAGATCGGCGGGCTCTCGGTGCCGCAGACCGAACGGGCGCTGACGCGCTATTACGTACCCGAGCAGAATCTGGACACGGTTCCAGCCACAGTCCGGGTGGAGGGCCGGGCCACTCTGGTGCGTTGGGGGATGGAGGAGCGCGGTGGTCGAGCCATCGAACTCGAGGGCACTGGGGTCGATTCCGTCACATTTTATTTGGGGGCCGGCGGCCGGTTTGCCGGGGCCGAAGGTGGCGACTCGGTGGCCATGACCTTCACCATCCCGGCCGTGGGGCAATCGGTGCCGGTGTATCAAATCGGGCGCTACTGGTTGCGCGAGACGCCCGCCGACTCCACAAACGAGATACCCGAAGACGACTAGTCCGTGGCTGTTTCAGTCGACCAGCCGCAGCGGCATCACCAGCGTGAGGTAGCTGGCTGGGTCGTCCCACCCAACCGGCTCCAAGGTAGTGGCGCGTTCGGGGGACTTGAAAGTGAGACGCACCTCGTCCGTCGGCAAGAACTTAAGGACCTCGAGGAGATAGGCGGCGTTGAAGCCGATCTCCATAGGGGAACCGTCGTAAGTGACCGTGACTTCCTCTTGGGCCTCACCCAGATCCGGGGTCTGGACCGACAGCTTGCACGATCCGTTGCTCAGTCCAACGCGCACCCGATGGGTTTGGTCGCTGGCGACGATCATCATGCGCCGCAGTGCGGCCGTCAGTGCCGCCTTGTCCGCCGTGAGCTCCTTGTCATTCTCCCGCGGGATCACCTGCTCGTAGTTGGGATAGGGACCTTCGATCAGGCGGGTGAAGATTTGGGTAGTGGCCGAACGGAATCCCAGATGGTTCTCGCTCTTGGCGATCTCGATAGATCGGAAGAGCACACGTCTGAACTCCA
>CAJVYZ010000249.1 GCA_913009915.1 uncultured Gemmatimonadota bacterium
GGGGGGAGTCCGTGGAACTGGCCGACGCGTGGTCGATAACACTGCAGGCGGAGGCGGCTGTACGGCAGGAGGTGATGGACCAGGTCAACAACATGGCCTACGGGTATCCCGAGATGGCGGTCTATGACGACGTACACCAGGCCTTCGGCCCGCTGAACGGATGGCAGGTCGATCCGTACCGGGGCAACGCCGAGTTCTATATGGGTTACGGCGACTACAACGTGGCGTTGACGGTGCCGGCGGGTTGGCTGATAGGCGCCACCGGCGTCCTGCAGAACGCCGATGAAGTACTCTCGCAAACGACGCGTGACCGCTTGGCCGAAGCGCGCCGCACCGGGGAGGTCGTCCGGGTGGTGACGGCGGAGGACCTGGGACCGGGCCGCGCCACGGCGGAAGGTGTCGACGGCAAACTCACCTGGCGGTTCCACGCCGAGGGGGTGCGGGACTTCGCCTTCGGGCTGTCCGATCAGTTCCGCTGGGACGCCACCATCGCCCTGACCGGCGACGTGAACGGCAACGGCCAGTCCGACACCACCAACATCTTTGCCTTCTACGGCCCCGACGCCGGTGCCTGGGATCGGTCGGCCGAGTTCGGCCGCCACTCCATCGAAACCCTGTCCCAGATGCTGTGGCCCTATCCCTATCCCCACATGACGGCCGTCCAGGGGCCCAACTCCTGTGGCGGGATGGAGTACCCCATGATGACGTGCATCGGCGGCACGCCCGACAGCGCAGGGCTCTACAGCGTCACGGTCCACGAGTTCGCCCACATGTGGTTCCCCATGCAGGTGGGTTCCGACGAGAAGCGGCACGCCTGGATGGACGAAGGCCTGACCCAGTTCAATGAATTCCGCGCCGAGGAAGAGCGCTGGGGCGAGTCCACTGAAGGACCAATGCTAGGCTTCGTGTCGCAGTTCTACACCTCGGGCGGCGAAGTCGACCTGATGCGACGCGGCGACTTCTACCCCACCGGTGCCAGTTACGGGGTGGCCAGCTATTTCAAGATGGCCCGGAACCTCACCGCGCTCAGGGCCATTCTCGGTGAAGAGACCTTCAACGAGGCCTTCAGGGAGTACGGGCGTCGTTGGGTGCAGAAGCACCCGACGCCCTACGACATGTGGAACACGTTCGAGGACATCAGTGGCCAGGATCTCGACTGGTTCTGGCGCACCTGGTTCTACGAAACGTGGACCCTCGACCAGCGTGTGGCCGAAGTAAGCACTGATGGCGGGTCCTCGACGATCGTCATCCGGGACGACGGCATGGCCCCGATGCCGGTGCTGCTCAGGCTGACCCGGGCCGACGGATCTACCGAGTCGCTGATGCTCCCGGTGGAGCCGTGGCTCGAGGGCGCCCGCGAGCAGAGCGTCACGGTCGACGGCGAAGTGATCAAGGTGGAGATCGATCCCGATTGGGTCTTCACCGATGTGGACCGGGGCAATAATGTGTGGGAGAGGGAGTAGTCAATAGGGCGTAGGGCGTAGGGCGTAGGGCGTGGGGCGTGGGGCGTGGGGCGTGGGGCATAGCGCATAACGAACAGGCGTATACAAGGGTCCAGTAACGCCAACGGGGAGCCAATGGCTCCCCGTTTTCCCCCACGCCCAACGCCCTACGCCCCACGCCCTCTTTAGATCCCTGCCACCATCACCTGCTGCACCAGTTCCTCATTGGACTTGGTGCGCTTCATGTAGGTCAGCAGTTGGGTCATGGCGTCGGCCGCCGGGAGGTCGGCCAGGCGTTGACGGATCTCGTGGGAGGCCTCGAGCATTTCGGGCGCCAGCAGGCGTTCTTCCTTCCGTGTCCCGCTCGCGTTGATGTCGATGGCGGGGTAGATCCGCCGCTCGGCGATGTCACGGTTCAGCACCAGTTCGCTGTTGCCGGTACCCTTGAACTCTTCGAAAATCACCTGGTCCATTCGCGAGTCGGTGTCGATCAGGGTGGTCCCGATAATGGTCAGCGAGCCGCCGCCTTGTCCCGGGTCCACATTGCGGGCGCTGCCGAGGAACTTCTTCGGTTTCTCCAGCGACGAAGCGTCGAGTCCGCCCGATAGCGTACGTCCCGTTCCCTTTTCGACCGTGTTGTAGGCCCGTGCCAGCCGGGTGATGGAATCGAGGATGATCACCACGTCCTCGCCCATCTCGACCCGCCGGCGCGCCCGTTCCACCACCAGCTCCGCGATGGCGATGTGCCGCTGTGGTGGGTGGTCGAAACTCGAGGCGATGACCTCGCCAAAACCGATCATCTCCATTTCGGTCACTTCTTCCGGCCGTTCGTCGACCAGCAGGATCATCAGCGTGGCGTCGGGGTAGTTCTTCGACACGCCTTCGGCAATCGCCTGCAGGACCATGGTCTTGCCGGCCTTGGCCGGTGCCACGATCAACGCCCGCTGCCCCTTACCCAACGGGCACATCAGATCGATGATCCGGTTGGTGTAGTCGGGCTGCCCCAGCCGTTGGAGGTCACAATCGAGCATCAATTGTTCGTTCGGGTGGATAGCGGCCAAACGGTTGAAGTCCGGCCGGCCCTTTGCTTCCTGCGGCGGGCGGCCGTTGACCGATTCGACTTTGGTGAGCGGCGGGCTCTTGCCACGACCCGGAGCTTTGCCGACCGTGCCGGCGATCTCGTCACCCGATCGCAAGCCGAACTCGCGAATCAGGCGCTGGCGAACGTACAGGTCGCCGTTGGAAGGGAGATAGTTGGCCTCACGCCGGCGCAGAAATCCTGCGCCATTATCGGTCAACTCCAGAATACCGGAGGCGGTGTCGTTAGTCACGGGCAAACCACGTGTGCGAGTGGTCCTTGAAGGAGGCGGGCAGGCGCCCGCGGAGAATCATCTGCTATGAAGGCAGCCAACAGCCTGCCTGACGAAGGGTATGGAGATGATAACCTGATGTCATGGGCTCGGCTAGGCCCCGGGGCAAATCCCCCCGCCGACCTTGCCTGAGTATACTTCCACGCCAGTGCCCCCCCCCGCACCTCGGTACGCCCGATGATACGACTGCTACGCAACGTGGATATTTTCGCCCCCGAGCCACTCGGGGTCAACCACCTGCTGGTGGCCGGGGAGCGGATCGTGTGGCTGGGGCCCCAGCTCCCTGATCTGCCAGGGGCGCTCGGCGTGGAGACCCTCGACTTCGGGGGCCGGCGCGCCATCCCGGGGCTGATCGACGGGCATGTCCACGTGACTGGTGGTGGTGGGGAATCCGGGCCTGGCAGCAGGGTGCCGCCGCTCGCCGTCGGCGATCTCACCGGCGGTGGTATCACCACCGTTGTGGGGCTGTTGGGCACCGACGACACCACGCGGGACACAGCATCCCTCCTGGCGACCACCCGAGGCTTGGTGTCCGAGGGGATATCGGCCTACTGCCTGACCGGCGGCTACCATCTCCCGCTGGTCACGCTGACGGGTGACGTCCGGGGTGACATCGTGCACATCGACCGGATCATCGGCGTCGGCGAGGTTGCCATCAGCGATCACCGGTCGAGCCAGCCATCGCTCCGCGAGCTGCTCCGCGTGGCGGCCGACGCGCACGTGGCCGGCATGATGGCCGGCAAGGCGGGCATCCTCCACCTCCACCTGGGTGACGGGCCACGTGGGCTGGACATGGTGGAGGAGGCCTTGGCCAAGAGCGACCTCCCGGCACGGGTATTCAACCCCACCCACGTCAATCGGAAGCGGGCTTTATTCGAGCAGGCCATCGGCTTGGCGCACGACGGCTGTACCATCGATCTGACCGCGTTCCCCGTCGCCGACGGAGAGGATGCCTGGTCCGCCGCCGCCGGCCTGGTGCGCTATCTCGACAGCGAGGCACCGCCCGAGCGAGTGACGGTCAGTTCAGACGGCGGTGGTTGCCTCCCCGAGTTCGACGACCAAGGGCGCGTCGTCCGGATGGACATCGGGCGGCCCCACGCCCTCGTGGGAACGCTCAAAATCCTGCTAGATTCAGGACAGCCGCTCGAGCGGGTCCTCCCCGCGTTTACCAGCAACGTGGCGCGCATTCTGCGCCTGCCAGGCAAGGGGCGGCTGGGCCCGGGACGGGACGCCGACTTGGTCATCCTCGACGAACACGACACCATCAGCGACGTCATGGCCCGCGGGCGGTGGTACGTTCGCGACACTCAGCCAGTCGCGGCTGGGGCCTATGAAAGGAGTGGGGATTGAGTTTGCCAGAAAGTAGATCTGGGTCGTCGAGGGGGTTCATCATTCCCGTTGGGGGCGCCGAGGAGAAGGTCGGCGATCCGGCCATCCTGAAACGGTTCGTCGAGTTGTGCGGCGGAAGCGACGCCCGGATCGCGGTCATCCCGACCGCATCGCAACTACCGGACACTGGGACGCGCTACGAAGAAGTGTTCAAGGACCTCGGGGCTGGGCGCGTGCGTTCGCTCCCGTTCGAGTCCCGGGAGGACTGTCACCGAGAGGATTGGCTGCACAAGCTGCAGCGGGCGGATGGCATTTTTCTGACCGGGGGCAATCAGTTGCGGCTCAGTACCACGATCGGTGGAACGCCGGTGGCAAAGATGATCCGTACCCGAAACGCCGAAGGGGTGCACGTGGCCGGAACCTCGGCCGGCGCCGCGTTCCTGAGCGAACACATGATTGCTTTCGGCCAGGAAGGAGCCACGCCGAGGGCCGATCGGGTAACGCTCGCCCCCGGCTTGGGCCTGACCAACCGGGTCATCGTGGATCAGCACTTCCGCCAGCGGGGACGCCTGGGCCGGCTCCTTGCCGCGCTCGCCTACAATCCGTTCGCCGTCGGACTGGGGATGGACGAGGACACGGCCGGCTTCATCGGGCCTGATGCTCGTCTCGACGTGTACGGGAGTGACGCCATCACCATCATCGATCCCTCGCACGTGCAATACACCTCGATGGACTCGGCCCACGAGGACGAAGCCGTTTGCATTATCGGGGTGCGGCTGCACATTCTCACGGAAGGGGCCTCCTTCGACCTCCACACCCGCGAGGCTTTCGCTCCGGCCGCGGTTGAGATCGGAAGAGCGTCGTGTAGGGAAAGAGTGTAGATCTCGGTGGTCGCCGTATCATTAAAAAAAAAAAACAATACATTCACGAACAACAAAAACAATGACACATCCATCCCTATCACCCATGCTTCCCTACTCGCCCAGACGCCTCTCATCTTCTCTCTCCTCCCGCCC
>CAJVYZ010000250.1 GCA_913009915.1 uncultured Gemmatimonadota bacterium
ATATTGATCAGCGGAGGATGATAGGGGAGCAACGAGATAGGTAATGAATGTAGGAGTATAGCAGGTGTACGGTGGGGGTGATGCTTTACTATATGTTTCTATTTTTTTTTTTTTTTTTGTAGTTTTTTTTGTTTTTTTTTTTTAATGATACGGCGACCACCGAGATCTACACTCTTTCCCTACACGACGCTCTTCCGATCTGCCGAGCTTCGTGGCGGCTACTTCGTAGATACTCGCGTCGTCCGTGTCGCCGTACAGGTGCATATGCAGCGCCACCAGTTTGATGTTGGGCGCCCGGTTGATCCTCTCAACCGCCTCGCTCGCCTCGCGGTCATCCATCGAGAATCCGAACCGGCTGTGCCCCAACCTGGGCAACGTGCAGCTGAGCCGGATACCGATTTCGATTGGCGCCGCGCCGCGTGACGACCATTCAACGATGGTATCGAGTTCGTCGTGATCGTTGGCATTGACCAACGCGCCATCCTCAAACGCCGCCCGAAGATCCTCGACCGGCTTGTAGGGACCGTTGAATACGATCGCCGACCCGGGGTATCCCAACCTGCGGGCCAGCCGGTACTCCCGGCCGGATACAACCTCGGCCCAGGCACCGAGGTGGCGCAACACATCGTCCTCCGCAACCAGGTAGTTGGTCTTGAAGGAGTATGCGATGACGTATCGCCGCCAGGTGTCGCGCAGGCAACGGTCCAGGGTCCGGTACCGATCGACGATATTGTCGCGCCCGCACAGAAACAGCGGTGTACCGGAACGGCCCAGAGCAGCGAGAATTGCCGAGCGCTTCTGCAGGAAATTGGGGTAGCGTTCGAGGTCTGTGCGGGGCACGGTGTGTGTAGGCATTGCCGGCTGCTGGTCAAGAAGAGTGAGGTGGTTTTGAGACCGCGCTGTGCGTTGCCGATCTCAGTTGCCTGGTGCCGCCGCCACCTCGAAGAGACCGCGACGTTCAACGTCACGGATGGTGCGAATGTCACGCTCAATGGCGTGTATGTCCTCTGCCACCAAGGTCACCATACCCGCCACTCGTCCTACCTGGTCGCCCGGCTTCGCTCGGACTGACATCGAATGGAGCGTTGGCAACTGCTCGATAATGTCCAGACCCCGAACCCGAGTCAACTGACCTGGGTGCGGGGGCATGAGAAACACGTTGGCCGCGCGTTGTTGGAGGCTCGGTCGATCATCTAGGGCCGCCAGGAATCGCTCCGGAGCCAGTATTGCGTCGACGGTCCGGTCGAGCTGGCAGATACCCCCACAGATGCGGCTCAGCACGGCGTTGATTCCCGAGGTCAGCCGGGCAGCGATCTCGATCAACACCGGGCCATCCGTGGTCCACATGATCTCACAGTGCGTCGGCCCGTGGTCGACGCCGAGCGCATCGCCGGCGGCGAAGGCGAAGGCCTGTAGCTCCTCCTGCCGTGTTCCCACGTAGGGGAGGAGAGTCATCGCATCATACCCTGGCGCTGACGAGTCGAGTCCGGGGCGGTGGTACTGCCAGAACGCCGTCGCTTGCCGCCACCCGCGGACGCTTACGGCGTCTACTACGTATTCGGTGCCCTCGAGAAACTCCTGAGCCAGCACCGCCTCGTTGGGCTCCCCCAGGATGCTGCGCTCGGATAGAATAGCGTCGGTCGCCCGCCGAGCATCGTCATCGGAGGCGCAGCGGTGGACATTGTCAGATGCAACGCTCGCCGGGGGTTTGAGAATCACGGGCCAATCGACCTCGTGGATCCATGCCAGAATGGATTCGATGTTTCGCGACCGGAAGTGTCGAGGCGTGGCCAGCCCACTGCGTCGCGCGGTTTCGAGCATGAGGTACTTGTCTCGTCGCGCCTCGCTCAGTGTCGTGCCGTTGGTGACGAGCGACATCTCCTCGCCGAGCCGATCGGCCAGGATGACGCCAGACTCGAAACCGGCCACTACACGTAGGGGTGCGTAGCGGCGCAGAGCATCGACCGTCGCGCCCAGATCGTTGCCATGCTCGATGATGGCCACGAATATCGATGGATCGAATCCGGATCTCATGAACGCCGGGATGTCCGGCGAGCTCAGGATCGCCACGCATGTAGCGCGGCGTGCCGTGAGCGCCTCTGCGAGCATGGCGCCCGAGGAGAACGGGTCGACGATAGCCACACAGGTTTCAGGCTGCGCCAAGATCACTCCACTGCCGGTCCGACCGAGCGGGGGGACGACGGCCGGGGCTCACCATAGCCGCGCCACTCCCTCGGCTCCCAAATCTGGGTTGGGTCACGCGGAGTGAGTAGGGCAACATCCGCCAGCCGGCGTACCTGACGGGGTCACCGCAGTAGTCGGGCGTCGGCTGCCAGTTGAAGCTGGCTGAACTCACCTCCGGTAGCGACCAGGGATACGCTGGTACCTTCCTCCACCAACCGGCCGTCGCGCAATACCAGGATTCGGTCGGCGATCTCTGCGAGCCCCAGTCGGTGGGTGATGGCCAGGATGGTGCGCGCCCGGCTCGCCGAAACGAGATTCTGGAGAATCCGCTGTTCGAGATCCATGTCGAGCGCGCTGGTGGCCTCGTCGAACACCAGAATCCGGGCATCCGTCAGAACCGCCCGGGCGATGGCGATGCGTTGCTGCTGGCCGCCACTGAGCCGCACGCCCCGCTCCCCAACCACCGTTTGGAGTCCGTGTGGCAGTTCGTCGATGACCTCGTCGAGACAGGTCAGCTCGACCGCCTCCCGGACCTGCTGCGCGGTGGCGTTCGGCACCCCCACCGTGATGTTTGCCTCTATCGTTTCGTTGAACAGAAACACGTCCTGCGCCACATAACTGACCACGCGGCACAGATCCTGACGACGGACCTGGCCGATATCGATGCCATCGATCAACACCTGCCCCTCTGTCGGATCGTAGAATCGCTGGATGAGCTTGGCCACGCTCGACTTGCCGGCCCCGCTGCGCCCCACCATCACCACCAGCTCTCGCGGACTGACCTGGAACGACAGATCGCGAACCGCCAGCTTATCATCATAGGCGAACGAAACATTCCGGAATTCGAGGCTGCCATCACCCTGCGGGAATGACTGAGGAGACGATGGATCCCTAATCTCCGGCTCGGCGTCGAACAGCTCGAACGCGCGAGCACCGGCCGCCAGACCACTGGCGAGCCCCGCAACACACTGGGCAATTCGCTGAGCCGGGCCCTGCATCAAGAACATGACGGCGAGGAACGACAACAGCTGGCCTTCGGTCAGCTCCGCGTTCAGAAGGGCGGACCCCATCCACAACAAGATCCCGGCCACGGTGATACCGATGACGATGTCCACCAACGCCGCGGCTGACGAGCGGATGCGGCTCAACTTCACCTGCAGTCGGTATTGATCCCGGCTGGTCTCGGCGAACCGGTTATCCCAGTCCTGGGCCACTCCGAAGCCAAGGATGACTGCGATGCCTCCCGTCATTTCGGTGAGCTGATGCGTCACCTTGGCCAGACCGTCTTGAACGTCTCGAGCGACGATCATCATCCGTCCGCCCATCGAGCGCAGCACGAGACCGGCCAGGATAGCGACAGAGAAAGAGACGAGCCCCCATTTGAATTCCTGAATCAACATCACGCCCAGAAGGAAAAGCAGGGTCAGTCCGTTTCGAATCAGCCCTTGGAGGGCCGCGACGGCCGAGACGTCGAACATCGTCACGTCGTTGACGACCCGGGCTACGATGTCGCTGGACGAGCCCTTGGAGAAGTATCCGAGGCTGTGTCGTTGGAGGTGGCGAAACAGATCCGTGCGGATCGCCTCCACGATTCGAGCACTGGTCATCCTCGCCACCACCGAATACAGCCAGTTGAACACCGCCAGGGCCACAAAAATGGCCAGCAGCGCTCCGATGAGAAGCCTGAGCTGCGCGTATTGGGCGGGTCCTTCGAGGAAAGTGTCCACCGTCGGCTGGATGATCCATGCCTTGGCCGCGGTAAGGGCGGCCCCCAGCAGAAGAAACACCAGGGACAGGAGAAACCAGCCGCGAACGATGGACAGGTATCCGAGGAACCGGCGACCGAACCTCCAGAATGTCACTGAAGCCACGGGCGGACCTAGGTCGGGAATTGAGCGGCTGAATTCCGGGGCACGTCGTCTGGCGGCGTCTGTATCACCGGCTCTCCGAGGGCGTCTTCATCCGATATATCATCGCCCGTCACAGCTCCTCGCGCCAGCCCCACAAAGAGACTGGCGGACATCCACCAGGGTAACCTGTCAAACAGTACTCGTCCCGGCGAAGACCCTAGCGGAGGTCTATCCCGTCTGCTAAGCTTGGGCGGCCGCGGTGCCGGACGGTACGCCTCTTACCGGAGATTACCTGGCAAGCCTCACCGGTGCCAAATGCCAGCGAGTTGCTTATGATTGGGCAGCCGAGCGCGGGACCGGATCTCCTGCATGGGCGGTAGGGCTAGCGCTCTCATAAGAAATCTTCATAAACCATCCGACAATGGACGCCGTCACACCGGCGATCAGGCGTCAGAACGTGGCCGGGGCTAACCTATGGATCTTTCAGCCGTTGCGGCGTTGCCCACCTCGCATGGGGTGTTCAAGATTCAGGCGGTGCGCCTCGATGCCACCGCCGAGCCGGCCGACGACCACCTGATCGTGTTCAAGGGTGACATCGCGGGGGGAACGAACGTCCCTCTACGAATCCACTCTTCTTGCACTACCGGCGAGGCGCTCGGCTCCATGCGGTGTGACTGCAACCAGCAACTTGACGCCGCCCTTGCCTTCATCGAAGCGGAGGGTGTGGGCCTGGTCATCTATTTACGCCAGGAAGGCCGAGGCATCGGTCTCTTCAACAAGATCGAGGCCTATGCCTTGCAGGATGAGGGGTTGGATACGGTCGAGGCCAACCTGGAACTCGGCTTCCCGAGCGACTCCCGCACCTACGAAATCGCCGTTCAGATCCTCCAACGGCTCGACATTGGTTCGAGATCGGAAGAGCGTCGTGTAGGGAAAGAGTGTAGATCTCGGTGGTCGCCGTATCATTAAAAAAAAAAAAAACAAACCCCCACCCCCCCCCCACCCCACCCCCCCCCACCCCCTCCCCCCCCCCCCTCCCCCCCTTCTCATCACCAAGTCTGGTACGTTGTCCTCATGCACCTCTCGTCCGTCATCTTCGTCATACCCCAC
>CAJVYZ010000251.1 GCA_913009915.1 uncultured Gemmatimonadota bacterium
CTATCCTGCACGGCACCACCAGCGATACCTACGAACTGTTCTTCCCGCTGGAGATCAAGGCCCAGACACAGGTTCTCGCCGTCGGGTATCGCGGCAATCAAGGGCTGGTGCACGTTACCTTCGCCATTCCCGGTTCCTCCCTCACTGGAACGGAAAACCCGCGAGGCATCATCTATCCAGTCCGGTTGCGGTTCGTGGCCATGGACGGTACCGGCGATCCGGTCGGGTTCGTCGATACCACCCGTGTGTTCCTAGCCCGGCAAGCCGTGCCGCAGGACGAATACTTGGTTGGTGAGGTCAACCTCCCGGTACCGCCGGGGATACTGCAATACCGAATCGCCTTGCAACAAGGCGAGCATGCCGGCATGCTCCTGCCGATCGATTCGGTTCTGGTCGCCGCGGTCGCTGGTACCGAGCTCGCTCTGAGTGATCCGGTCCTCGGGTCCAGGACCAGCAATCTTACTTGGAACCCCGCAGTCGGCGACACGGTGTTTTTCAATCCCCACGGCGCCTATCGACAAGACGACCTCATCGAGTTGTACTATGAGGTCTACGGACTGGTGACGGGCCGGCAGTACCAAACCCAGCTCGTCGTCAAGAAGGAAGGCGGCGGCGGCGGATTCCTGGGACTGGGGAAGATCTTCGGTGGCGGGTCCACCCCCATCAGCCTGCGGTTCGAGGAGCTGGCCTCCGACCAGGTGGTGCGAGTCCAGCGGTCCATCCAGCTGCGGAAGTTGAAGCCAGGGTCGTACACTCTGGAACTGGCCGTTACCGACGATCGGGGACTGACCTCACGTCGCACCCAGGACTTCGAAGTGGTCAAGTAGGCCATGCGACGCCTCCTCGGGGTCGCGCTGTGCCTCCTCGCCCTGCCGTCGTTCCTTCCCGCACAATCTTCCGACGACCGACACGCGCTGGAACAGCTGCGTGACTCACTCGCCGCCATCAGTGACACGGTCGACCTCATCAGGCTCGAGATGGAGTGGATCGATGTCGCCCGGGTCGATCGTGACAATGCCCTGCTGCATCTCCGGTTGGGGTTCCTGGCGCTCAGGCTGGGAGAAGTGGGCGGGAAGGACCACTACGACGATGCCGGGTCGGAGTTCGAGTGGGCCGCCGAACTGGAGCCGGAGTGGCCCTATGCATGGTACGGACTCGGCCTGGCCGAGTGGGGCCTGGCCCGCAATCCGGGGAACATCCTGTTCGGAGTATCTGCCTGGCTCAACAAGGACCAACGGACCGTGGCCGTGGGAGACTTCAGCCGCGCGGCCTCGGCCGACCCCGGTTTCATGCCTGCTCTGGAAGCGCTCTCGGAAACCACCGAGGAACAGGAAATCAACCGGCGTCCGCAGCTGGCCCTCGCTGCCTTCCGGCGGGGGTTGGACACCGAAGCCGCCGCGGACCCGCTGTTCCATTTGTATCGTGGCCGACTGGAGCGCTCGTTCGGCAGCGTGGAACGTTCGCTCGACGCGTTCGACGCCTATCGGAAGCTCGGCGGCGAGGTCTTCATGGCCGACCTCGAAACCGCCCGGTCACAGTTCCTGGTCGACAGCCTCGACGGCACGGAGGCCTATTATGCGGGCGCCGCCGGTACCGACTCACTGACCATCGCCGGCTACCGGGCCGACCTCTCCCCCATCGCCGATGACAGCGTGCTGCAGGCGTTCGACCGGGCCGGTGGAGCGGCGCGCGCCACCTTCTTGAGGGCCTTCTGGACTACCCGCGACGACGAGGCGCTCCAGGCTCGGGGGGCCCGCTTGCGTGAGCACTACGCTCGCCTGGCCGTGGCCCGGCGATCGTTCCCCCGCTCACCCTTTACCCGGCGCTATCTGTTCGGTGAGTACTACCGGGACAACCACACCGATTTCGACGATCGGGGCGTGATCTACGTGCGGCACGGTGAGCCGAGCTTGCGCCGGAAACTGGTGGCGCCGCTGTCCGAAGCCTACGGCGCCGAGGGCTGGCGTTACCAGAGCGCGGACGGACACCGGGATTTCTATTTCCTCGCCACCGAAGATCCCCAGGACTATCGGCTGCGGGCCACACCGCTCGATCTGCCGATCGCCAACCGGACCGACTTCCTGGAGGACTTCGAGCCCCGCCTTATCACCGCCGGAAGTGCCACCAGGGCGCGGTATGCCCAGGAGGTCTTCGTTCAGGGCAAGGAAAACATCGCCGTCGGCACCACCACCGACACCTACGAACTGCGCTTCGATCGGAGCTTGGAGAGCATCGCCCAGGTCATGACGGCCGGCGGAAGCCAGGATGGTAACGTCCTCCATGTGGCCGTGGCCGTGCCCGTCGATCAACTCGAAGCCACCGATTCCGGCGGCGTGTCCTACTCGCTGACCATCCGCGCCGTGGCCCGCGACGCCGGCGGACGAATCGTGGCGCGGATCGATTCCACCAGGGTGTGGCGACTGGAACAGCGTGACTCGGTCACCCATGTGCTCGAGCGGGTGTCCGTTCAGGTTCCGCCTGGCTGGTTGGAGATTCGTGTTGCCGTCATCAACGGCGACGGCGGTGGGGTGTTCCCCCGGGACACCATCGAGGTGTTGAGTGGTGGTACCGCCGGTGCCCGCATGAGCGTCCCCGTGCTGGGGCGCAGGACCCCGCGCATTGCCTGGCCCATTCCAGCCTCGCCGGACAGCGTGTTCTTCAACCCGTTGGAGACCTTCCCCCGGGATGGGGATCTGGAAGTCTACTACGAGCTCTACGGATTGACGGTGGGAGTCGACTACCAGACGAAAATCGAGGTGTCACGACCGGGTGGGGGGTTCCTCAGCAAGGTGTTCGGCGGCGGAGGCAAAAAGATCAGCCTCAGCTTCCAGCAACTCGCCGACGGGCCGGTGACCCGAGTGAGCCGGACGCTGGGGTTGCAGGAACTCGACCCGGGGACCTATCGCCTGGTGCTGTCCTTGACCGGCCCCGGGGGGATCGAGCTGCAGCATGAGCGGCTGTTCGAGGTGGTCGAGTAGCCGCCGAACCACGCGGGTCGGCTTGACTCCGATGGCCACGGCTCCCTAAGCTTCGGCGCATGAATTGCTCCCGCTGCGGGGCCGAAGTCCAGCCCGAGTGGAAGGCCTGTCCCTCCTGCGGGCTCGGCCTGAGCCCGACCACCCCCATTCAGGCGCTCCTGTCGGGTGACCTGTCCGAGTTGGATGTGGCCAAGGAGGCCCTGGGCGAGGATTATGAGATCCTCGAGGAATTGGGGCGGGGCGGCATGGCCATCGTCTACCTGGCCCGGGAACTGCAACTCGACCGCGAAGTGGCGGTCAAGATACTGCCGCTGTCGCTGGCGTTCGATGAGGAGTTCGTCAAGCGGTTCGAACAGGAAGCCCGTACCGCCGCCCAGCTGGAACATCCCAACATCATCCCCATCTACCGGGTCGGCAAGAGCGGACGGATCAGTTATTTCGTCATGAAGTACCTGCGGGGCCGGTCGCTGTCCGACCTCCTGGCCGAACGCGGACGCATCAAGCCGGTCGACATCCACCGCATGCTGATCGAAACCGCTGGCGCCCTGGGGTACGCCGCGGAACGCGGCATCGTGCACCGTGACGTGAAGCCCGACAACTTCATCTTCGACGAATTCGGCGTCTGTGTGGTGACCGACTTCGGCATCGCCAAGGCGGCGTCGGCCAAGCGCCTGACCGGCACCGGGATGTCGATCGGCACACCGCACTACATGAGTCCGGAACAGGCCCGGGCCCAGGCGCTCGACGGCCGCAGCGATCTCTACAGTCTCGGCATCGTGGCGTATCAGTGTCTCACCGGCACCGTGCCCTACGATGGCGAAGACAGCTTTTCGATCGGGTATGCCCACATCATGGACCCGCTGCCGACTCCGACCTTGGTGTCGGCCGAGGAGCGAAATCTGTACCGCGTCATTCGCGCGATGATGGCCAAGGATCCCAAGGACCGGTTCCAATCGTGTCACGATGTCGTGAGCGCCCTGCGGGGAGACGCCCCGATCCCCGAGCCGATGCCCGCCCCGGCCCGGGTCCTCCTCCCCGGTGCCAAGTCGAAGACCCCCACCGCGCCGTCGATTAGCACCCAACCGACCACCCCTCTGCCGGCCTTGGGCGCCTCCGGGCCGCGAACTCCGACCACGATTTCCGCCACCCCAACGCGGCGGCCCTTTGCCCGGCAGACCCCGGCCAGGAAGTCGGCGGCCGGCTGGTGGCTCACCGGGATCGTCGTGCTCGGAGGCGCCGGGGTTGGCGCCGCCTACGGCTACAAGGTCGGTCCCTTTGCCGAACCGGTGACCCCGGTACTCGGCGGGTCGGTGCCGGACAGCATGCCGGCAGTGCCGGTACTGACCGCGCTGGATTCAACCCCGGTGGACAGCAACGCAGTCGGAGGGCCATCGGCCGTCGATGATTCCGCCGCCGCCGCCGCCGCCGCCGGCCAGCCCGCCGTCAGCCTCCCCCCTCCCACTCCCAGCAGGCCGGTGATGGCTTCGGGCGACAGCGGGGCCATCCGCATCCGCGGATTGCCGGCCGGATCGGCCGTGCTGATCGACGGCAATCCCGCGGTCAGCGCCGTCACCTATTTGCCGGTTGGCGATCACGTCATAGCCATCACCGCCCCGCGCCACCACTTCTACGCCGATACCATCGACATCCGTCACGCCGAAATCGTGGACTACCAGCCGTCCCTCACAGCCGTGGGTGAGCCGGTCGGAGGCGGCCGCCGGGCGCCGATCATTACCCGGCGCCAAGCCGACTGCGACCGACCCAGCCAGGGGTACAATCGCAACAACGCGTGTTATGACGTCCGGCCGAGGCCCGTGGGGCCGACCTTCGTCACGGTACCGGCCACCTGGACGTCGCTGCCCTCGTCCAGCCGCCTGTTGATCCGGGTTTCCCGGGAAGGGAAGACCCTCGAGGTCCGCCAACTCCGGCCATCCGACAATGACGACTTCGAGGCGCTGGCGCGCGAGTTTGCGGTGGGCATCGACTGGCATCCCGCCACCAAGGACGGTCGCCCGGTCATGGGGTGGACGCCGTGGGAGTTTCGTCCTAGATCGGAAGAGCGTCGTGTAGGGAAAGAGTGTAGATCTCGGTGGTCGCCGTATCATTAAAACAAAAAAAATCACAGAGCCAGCGGAGTGCCTAGATCTCACC
>CAJVYZ010000252.1 GCA_913009915.1 uncultured Gemmatimonadota bacterium
CGAGGATGACGAGTTGAGAAGACGTGAGGTAGTTTGTTTTTTTTTTTTAATGATCCGGCGACCACCGAGCTCTACACTCTTGCCCTACACGACGCTCTTCCGATCTGGTACAGAACCCCGCGTTGAAACACCATGTGCGATTTCACCCTCGCGAACACGCTGCCCGCAAAGGGGGAGCAGTTTTTTTCGAGATAATGGCCCAGCAGCAGCATGATCGCCGGGAGACAGGGCAACAGGTACGTCGGCAGCTTGCCGCGAGACGCACTCAAGAACAGCAGACACCATCCCACCCAGATGACGAGGAATCCCAATTCGGGCGTTCGCCAGGCCCGGATGCGAGGCGATGAACTGGCGAGATATTTTCCCAAAGGGAACAACAACAACCCCCACGGCATGCAGGCCACGAACAAGACGGGCGCGTAATACCAGAACGGTTCCGGGTGATTCGATCCTGACAGGAACCGATTGATGTGGTGTTCCCAGAAAAAGTGCTGCACGAATCCAGGCATCCGATGAATCATGGCGATGTACCAGGGGAGAGCGATCACCGCGATCACCGCCAAATAGGCCGACCACTGCCGCAACCCCGGAGCTCGCGGATGGCGATTCAGCCACGAATAGGCCACGACCGGAGGCCCCAGGAGGGCCAACGCCACCGGCCCTTTCGTGAGGACACCCAGGCCACATAATCCGGCAGAGACAAGCCACCAGCCCCAGCGAAATCGTCCCTGCGAAATCGCAGCCAGAGCGGTGAACAAGCTGCCGGACACCAGCATGGCGAGGAGACTGTCCAGGATCAAAAAGCGGCCGCAGCCGACGAACCCGATCGAGAGCGCCAACATCATCGAACCCAAAAATGCTGCTTGATGGCCGAGGAACCGGCGCCCGACCGGCACGCCGAACTCAAGGCGCAGGAGTTGGCCGAGGAAAAGGCCGAGCGCAAGCGCGTGTGGTATGTGGCGTTCACCAGAGCCATGGAGCGGTTGATCGTCTCCGGCCTCCCGGAGTGGGACCGCGACAAGGAGAATCGCATCACCCCCGGTGAGATCCTGTGGACCAGGCTCACCAGCGTGGAGTTGGAAGACGGCGCCGAGTTTTCCTATCAGAGTTGCGCCGGCGCCGGCTTCGCCGGCACCGTGCGGCTGGCCAATCCGGAGAATGTGGACGAGAGGACCGAGCACATCGCCGATGCGCTGCCGCTCGAGCAGCTCGCCACCGCGCCGGCGCCGATAGTCATGGCCACCGGTCGGCCACGCCACTCGGCCACCGAACTGCTTTCGCCCTCCTGCTGCGATAAGAAGCACTGGTTCAAGTACGTCCTCGGTGTGCGCGAGCCGCCGTCAGGCCGGACAAAGGAAGAACTGGTCGACGCCATCAGCCGCGGGCTCATCGTACACGACGTCTTGGAGCGGCTGCGCGAGGACGTGGAGTTGGACGACTTGCTGGAAGACGCCATCACCCGCCACGACGACGACGCGCCACAGAGTGGCAGCGAGCGCGGCATCGAGTACCGCGAGCACCTGCGGGAGGAGGTCCAACTGGTGGCCGGGCACCCCGACTACCGCGCCGTGGCCGACCAGCCCACCGCCAGGCACGAGTTGGACTTTGTCTATATAAGGAATAGGGACGAGCGCTACGAGGGGAGTTTCGACCTGGCAGCGCTGGAACAGGAGCGGATCACCCTGCTCGACGTCAAAACCCCCCAGTGCGACGAGCCCATGGCCCGCAAGAAAGCCCGCGACTACGCCCCTCAGCGCGACGTGTACGTCTCGGCGGCCGAGGGGATCGGGAACATTCCGGTGGATCGATTTTGTTTTCAATTCTCGCGCGCCGAATGCCAGGTGAGCGAAACCATCTCGGCCGGCCTGCGTGACGAAATCACCAACCGTATGACCCAAGCGCGCCAGCGCCTCGAGGCGGATGACCCGCAACTCACCGCGAGTCCACGCGAATGCTACTTCTGCGGCTACAAGAAGGTCGGGTGGTGTGATGGCAGCGAGAGCAGCGGGGGCAGTGATGGAGTCTAGGCTCGTACCTGACGGTCATAGGCGGTATCGGCGCTATGGCGGAAGAACCACCACTACGTCCTACGTCTTCGTCCTACGTCCCACGCCCCACGCCCCACGCCCCCTGTGAGATCCAATCGCATGCCTAGAGATAAGTTGGCCCGCTGGCTCGACCTCATCGCCCTGCTGCTCAACCGGCAGTACCCGGTGACGCGGGAGGAGATCTTCAACAAGGTGGCCGCGTATCGCGCCACCATACGGCCGGATGACAAGCGGTCCCACGCCTCGACCCGCCGCACCTTCGAGCGCGACAAGGACGAACTCCGGGCCCTGGGCGTCACCATCCGCACGCGCGAGATCAGCGACGCCGAGTGGGACGAACCGCGCAGCGGCTATTCGCTGTCGGATCGGGACTTCTACCTCCCCTACCTCGAGCTGTCGGCCAACGTCGCGTCGAGCGACAGGCCGTACCCGGGCCTGACCCGGATTCCGGTGACCGACGAGGATCTCGACATCCTCGACCGGGCCACCGCCCGCATCGCCCAGCGCACCGAGTCGCCCTTGGCCGCGGCCGCCCAATCGGCCAGGCGCAAGCTGACGTTCGACCTGCCGTTCGAGTCGGTGGAGATCGAGCGCGTGCTGGCGCGGGACATGTCGGCCGACGACAGGAGCGCCCTGGCCACGCTGCAACAGGCTGTCGCGTCGCACTCGGCCGTGACCTTCGGCTACTACTCCATCGCCCGCGACGACACCGCCCAGCGGAGCGTGGAACCGTGGGGTTTGTTCTTCAGCTGGGGCCACTGGTACCTGGTGGGCCACGACCGCGACCGTGAGGCAGAGCGGGTGTTTCGTGTCGACCGCATGACTGGCGCCGTGGCGGAGCAAGGCAAGGCGGCGCGATTCGAGCCGCCGGCAGATTTCGACATTCGCTCCTACGTGGGACGGGCACCGTGGGAGCTGTCGCAGGCCGAGCCGGTTACCGTGACGGTACGGTTCGACTTTCCCGAGTCGCGCACCGTGCTGGCCCGGCAACTGGGGACGCCCACGGCCGAGGTACTCGACGACGGCGGCGCCGAGGTCGAGTTCCAGGTGCGGGAACGGGGGCCGTTTCTCAGATGGCTGCTCACCATGTCGGGATCGGCCAGAGTAGTGGGCCCCCAAGAGGTGGCGGACGATCTCGAGGCGCTGCGCAAGCGGGTACTGGCGCTGTACTCCGGGGGCGATCGGTGACGGCCCCGGAGCGGCTCAACCGGATCGTGTCGCTGGTGGCCGAACTGTCTCGCGACGGTGGCTCCGCCGACGGTATCTCGTTCGCCGAGCTGGCCCGGCGCTTCGGCACCACCGAGTCGGCCATCGCCGCCGATGTCCGCGCCCTGACCTCGCTGGGCGAGTCGGCGGCGGACGACTGGTTACTGTCGCTCCACCTGTGGCAGGAAGGCGACCGGTTGGCGGGCACCAGCCTGGGACCGTTTCGCCGGCCCATCCGGTTGACGCCGGAGGAAGTGTTGGCCATTAGGGTGGGGCTGGCCGCGGATCCCAAGGCAGCCGAGCGGCTGTCGCCCGATTTACGGCAAGCGTTACTGGCCGGCGGCGATGACGATGACGCCCCGCCGGCGGTTGCCGTCGACCGAGCAAGCCTCGACGCCGACGCCATCCGCGGGCTGCTGCTCGATGCCGTCCATCTGGGCCGTAGAGTGGGCATTCGCTACCTGACACCGGGCGACGGCGAACCGCACCAGCGTACCGTGCATCCCTACCGGGTGCTGGAGGATCGCGGGTGGGTCTACCTGTCAGCCTGGTGTGAGGCCGGCGAGGGGTGGCGGAGGTTCCGGCTGGACCGGATCGTGGAAGCCGAGCTGGATGACGCTGGGTTCGACCGGCGGCCGGAGGAAGAAGTCAGCCGCGAGGCGGAGGCCGTGTTCCGGGAGCCTGACGGCAAGGCCGTGGATGACGTGCGGGTTCGGTTCGATCCCGCGGTGGCGCGCTGGCTCGAGGAGCGGTATCCGGACGGCGTGAGTGACGAGGATGGTGGATTGACGGTGACCTATCGGGTGGCGTCGCCCCACTGGTTGGTGCGGCATGTGTTGCAGTATGGGGACGCGGCGGAGGTGATGGGGCCGGAGGGGTATCGGGAGGCGGTGGTGGCGGCGGCGGGTGGGTGATCGCGTTCGATCATGTTTCCGGGGTTGATCCGATAGGCCTGCCGGCGAGAGCCGGCGGGCTGAGGAAGAGCGTTGGCGCGAAGCGGCACACGCTCAAACCCCGGCTCGGCGCCTTCGGCGGGAAGCCCTGAAGGGCTCGCGTCCTTCAGGACGACTCGCGTAACGCCGAGCCGACGCTTCAGCGTCAGAATCATCCTAAGGGGGAACCAGTGCGTTTGATCGCCTGGAATGCGAATTACAACAACCGTCCTCGTTCCCTAGAAGATACCGTAGCACTCCTGAAACCACTGAAGCCGGATCTTGTGGTCCTCTCGGAAACCGCACCGCCTTCCGAGTCGAACCCTTTTTCGTTGTCTTCTTTGCCTTCCCAGCGGAGCGAGATGTCTACCGCTTCGAACGCCATCTCACAGAATTCGCGCACGGAACTTGTTTTGCCGGTGGCGATCACAAAGTCTTCGGGCTCTTCGGCCTGTAGCATCAGCCACATAGCTTCGACGTAGTCGCCGGCGAATCCCCAATCGCGACGCGCATCGAGGTTGCCGAGATAGAGTTGCTTTTGGATTCCGAGTTTGATGCGAGCGACAGCGCGGGTGATTTTTCGTGTGACAAACGTCTCGCCCCGTCGAGGAGATTCGTGATTAAACAGAATGCCATTACAGGCAAAGAGGTTGTAGGCTTCTCGGTAATTTACGGTAATCCAATAGGCATATAATTTTGCAACACCATAGGGACTTCGCGGATAAAACGGTGTCGTTTCTTTTTGCGGAACTTCCTGTACCAATCCGAATAATTCGCTGGTTGATGCTTGGTATATTTTTGTTTTTTCGGTTAAACCGAGCAGACGAACAGCTTCCAATAAACGCAACGTACCGATACCGTCAGCATTTGCCGTGTATTCAGGTGTTTCAAAACTAACTTTTACGTGACTCATTGCCGCTAAATTATAAATCTCGTCCGG
>CAJVYZ010000253.1 GCA_913009915.1 uncultured Gemmatimonadota bacterium
GATCTGTTAATGGTTTGGGTGTTGTTGCGGTTGTTGTTGTTTTTGTTGTTGTTTTTTTTTTTTTTTTTTCAAGCAGAAGACGGCATACGAGATATATCAGTGTGACTGGAGTTCAGACGTGTGCTCTTCCGATCTTTCCTCATCCCAGTTGAACACTACCACCAGCCCCACGTCTTGCTCGACGTTCTGCACCATGAGGAAACGCTCGTCGTTGAGAGCGACATCGTAATTCCGGTGGAACTCATGCGGTAGATAGCCAAACGTCGAAAACAACGATTGGCGCCTCCCCAGGCGCACGACGGACCCGGGGAGTACTTCGACCGACATGAGGCTGTCGGTGGCACTTCGGTAGAACAGTTCGCGACCGCTCCGTGACCACAGCGGCTCGGTCCCTCCGTTGCGCGACACGCGTTCGACGTGGTCGCTGGCGCCGAGAAACTCCCTGACGTAGATCTCTCGCCGGCCGCTAATTGACGATACGTATGCCAGCCAACGGCCATCGGGCGACACGGAAGGGGATAGTTCTTCCTCGGGCGAGGCAACCAGCACCCGAGCCACGGTGTCCACCCCCGGCCGGATGGCCACGATGTCTCCGCGCCCCGTCGTCTGATTGTCGGTCCGCAGCACCAGCCACTTGCCGTCAGGCGCCCAGGCGTGGCCAAACATCGGCCGGGAATCGCCGCTGACGACCAAGGATTCTCCACCGGTACCGTCGGCCTTTGCCATGTATATCTCGGTAGGGCCGAGTTGGTCGGAAACATAGGATACGCTAGCTCCGTCGGGCGTCCAGCCGGAACGGGTGTTGCTGGCCCCGTTGTACGAAAGCCGCACCTCGGGATCCCCGCTCAACGGGCGCACCCACACGTGCCAGCCTTCCTCATCATTCTCCCGTATGCTCACCGCCACACGGGAGCCATCGGGAGATAGACTCGGGTTGGTCAGTTCAGCAGTCCACTCCGAGAACACGCGTTCTGCACGTCCCGTGCGATCCACCCACATGAGGCGCTGCGCCAGATCGCGCTTTGGCAGATACACCAGAGTACCCGACGACGACACGGCCAGTTCCGCAGCGCCGGTATTGCCGACCTCCACGCTGTCGGGGAGCGGGACCGCTTCGCCGGTGACGACCATCTTCTCCGGATCGAACGGGGCGGCCACCATGGCGCCATCGGACAGAACGAAAATGACATGCCCCGTCGGCACGTATCGGGCGAAGACGCCCTGGAAGATCTCCGTTACCGTGCCGGAGGCAAAATCCACAACGGCCACCACGTGGCTCGAGAAATCAGCGACGTTGCGGGGGATGATGGTGATCAACGCGCCTTTGGCGTTGGGCAACACGTCTACCCAGCCGTGGGCCAGGTCCCCGCGAGCCGTGTCGAGCGTGGTCAATTGCTCGGGCACCCCTCCCGATGGTGCGATGCGGATCAATCCCTCGAGCCCGCTGGCGTAGAGGAGCCCATCGGGGCCCCAGTCGATGCCTCCTCCGCGGATAGACACGTCGGTCATTCCCGAATCCAGCACGATCGTCTGGGTGCCACTCCCCAGAGCATACACCTTGAGATCATTCAACGGAGTGAGGTACGCCACCGAGCGGCCATCGGGCGCGTACACGGGACTGAAGGCGCCCTCGACGCCACGAAGCGGCTCTTGGTGCAATCGGTCCCACTGCCGAAGCCACAGTCGTGTCGCGGTGATCCCGCCGGTAGAACTGGCACTGCGGATCATGGCGCGGCCGTCCGGCGCCAGTGCCATGCTGGTACCAAACCCCCTCAGGTTCTCCGAGGGAAGTCTGAGGTCAACCCGGATCACTTCACCCCCAGGCCGGCCGGTTGGCGAAGCCCATGTCCAAAGCAACAGCGCACCAAGAATCGCCACCAGTGCCGTCAACGCAGCCGTGAGTGGGTTCCACCGCGAAGCCGTGCCGCCGGCCGGACTGGCTTGCGTCGCCGCTAGCGGTATGGCGCCGGGCCGGGACAGCGCGTCGGCGAACAAGGCGCCGGTGGCGAACCGGTCGGCCGGCAGCTTCTCGATGGCCTTGAGGACCGTCGCTTCGACGTGCGGTGGGATGGTGTGGCGCTGGGGGATGAGCGGCCGCGGCGATTCGGTCACCACTCGGGCCACGATGGCCTGGGCTGTGGTGCCGGTGAACGGGGGTTCGCCGGTGAGCATTTCGTACAACACGCACCCGAGGGCGTACACGTCGCTCCGGGCGTCCAGCTCCCGCTCGCCCATGGCCTGCTCGGGACTCATGTAATGGGGCGTGCCGAGCGACATGCCGGTTTCGGTCATGCGGGTGTCGCCGGCGCTGGTGACGGCCAGGGCGATACCGAAGTCGGCCACTAGGGCCCGACCGTCGTGCAGCAGGATGTTCTCCGGCTTGATGTCCCGGTGAATCACATCGTGTCGGTGGGCGTAGTCGAGCGCGCCGGCCACCTCCGAGGCGAGGGCGATCGCCTCGTCGATGGGGAGTTGTTTCTCACGATCCATGCGATCCCGCAACGACTCGCCTTCGATGTACGGCATGACGTAGAACAGGAACGAGTCGGCCTCGCCCGAGTCGTATAGCGCCAGGATGTTGGGATGTTGCAGATTGGCCGTGGTCTTTATCTCGACCAGGAACCTCTCAGCGCCAATGACCGCGGCCAGCTCGGGCCGCAGCACCTTGAGCGCCACCTTGCGGTCATGCTTGACGTCGTGCGCCAGGTAAACCGTGGCCATGCCGCCGGCACCGAGCTCATGCTCGATGTGGTAGCGGTCGGAGAGGGCGGCGGTAAGGCGATCTAGGATATCAGGCATGAGCTATGAGCTATGGGCGATCAAGAATCAGGAATCAACTATGAGTTTCTTCTCCTACGCACCACGTACGATGCACCTACTCCCCCATCCTCTTCTTCACTTCCTCAAACCAGTTCAGCACCACCACCAAATCAGGGCTCCGCCCGGCACCGGCCTCCCGCAACAGGATGAATGACTGGTCGTCCGGGGTTACCGCATAGGACTGATGAAAGGGCGCGATCGAATATGGCTCGAGGGAAAACAACTCCAGCTGCCGGCCGACGGCGAAGCCATCGGAGGCCGTTACCTCGACCGCGACCAGCATCCCTTTCCCATCGATGTAGAACAGTTCACGCCCGTCGTTGGCCCATACCGGCTGCGTTCCCCCAGCCGTCGAGACCGCCCAGCGTGCTTCGTCCGCAGCCGGGAACGGCCGCACGTAGATCTCCTCCTGGCCGGACTCCGCTGAGATATAGGCCAACCACCGGCCGTCGGGTGATATCGCCGGCCCGTAGGCGTCGAATCGGTTCACCACCAGCGGCAGCCGGGTGCTGTCGCTCAGCCGCAGGGCCAGGATGTTACGGTAGCCTTCCACCACGCCGGCGCGATATATCACGTAGCGGCCATCCTCGAGCCACACCACCTCGTCGATTTGAACTGTGTCTGTGGCGGCGGGGTGTTCCCTCCAAGGCACTCCGCTGCCGTCGGCCTTGGTGGAGTACATGTAGGTCTTCCCCGCCTCCCGGTTCGACATGAAACTCAGCGTGCGGCCATCTGGCATCCAGGCCGGCCGGTAGTTGAGGCTACCCTCAAAGGTCAGCCGCGTCAGCGAACCGGTGCTCAGATCCTTGACCCAGAGATCCGTACGCCGGTCGCCGGCGATGCTGACTGCCAGGCGGCGTCCATCGGGGGACAGGGCGAGCGAGTTCACCTTGGCGATCCAGGTCGAGTCGATCGGCTGACCCACGCCGTTTCGGTCCACTCGTACCGGGACCACCCCCTGGGCCGCGTCGCTCAGCAGGTACATCAGTGTTCCTCACCGTGACACGGTGAATTCCGGTGTGATGCCGATCCGCGTGAGGACCTGGTCCAGGAGCTGGACCGGTGGACCGGTTGCCATCAGACCATCGACATCGAAAGGGACCGCCATGACGACCCCGTCGGCCTGCACGTACACCACGTGCCCGGTGGGGAGGTACCAGGCACGGTTGCCGTCTTCGGCTACCGTGGTGCGCGCACCCGTCTCGAGATGCAACACCACGATGCCCATCCGGGCGCAGTTGGCAGTGCAGGTGGAGATGAGCACCGCATCGGACCGTGGCAGAGGCGAGGGGAACGCCCAGGCTCCTTCAGGGGGCTTCGACGCGACATGGCGCGTTTCACCCCCGATCCCAGGCACCCGCACGACATTGAAATCAGGATCGACGTATACGATGGTGCCGTCCTCGAGCCACGCTCCCGCGTTGAGGATGCTGGTGACCGGTTCGGCCAGCACCACGGGACCGCCGCCAACGATCGGGACCTTGCGCAGCTGACCGTCGACGAAGTACCCGATCCACGCGCCGTCAGGAGAGAAGAACGGACCGTCGGCCCGTTCCGTCCCGGCCAGGGGCACGGGCCCCAGGGCGGACTCCTCCCGCAGCCACAGTTGGGTCCGCCCCCCACTGGCCTGCCCCACATCGACGATTCTGGATCCGTCCGGTGACAACGCCAATGTGTTACCGCTGTAGGCAGCCGAAACGGGACGGGCCTCCGGCAAACCCACCACGAACCGGACTACCTGCGCCGGAGCCGTGGAGGAAGAACGAAGCCCAAGCCAGACCGTCGTCGCCGCGAAGAAAGCAGCCACACCCCAGCCTGCCATGGCTAGCCGGCGGCGCCCCACCGGTGCCACCGCCGCACCCGCCGGTAACGACGCCATCAGCGCCGGGTTCTTGAGCGCCGCAACGAAGTCGGCCGCGGTGGCAAAGCGATCGGCGGGCAGCTTCTCGAGTGCCTTGATCGTGGCCGCCTCGACGTGAGCCGGAATGGTGTGCCTCAGAGGCCTCAACGGCCGGGGCGTTTCGGTCATCACCCGGGCCACGATCGCCTGCGCTGTGGGGCCGGTGAACGGTGGTTCGCCCGCCAGCATCTCGTACGTAACGGCGCCCAGGGCGTAAATGTCGCTCCGGGCGGTGAGCTCGCGCTCCCCCATGGCTTGTTCGGGACTCATGTAGTGCGGCGTGCCCAACGACATCCCGGTTTCGGTCATGCGACTACCGGCGGTGGCGCTTGATATCGCCAGGGCGATGCCGAAATCCGCTACCGTCGCCCGCCCGTCATGCAGCAGGATGTTCTCGGG
>CAJVYZ010000254.1 GCA_913009915.1 uncultured Gemmatimonadota bacterium
GATCGATTCAGTCTACGGCTATTCTTTTTCTTTTTTTTTTTAATGATACGGCGACCACCGAGATCTACACTCTTTCCCTACACGACGCTCTTCCGATCTCCGAGCTGGTCGGCGGTCATCACTGGCTCGAGTCGTGGCTGCTGCCTATCACTGCCCCGGCCCATCTGTATGTCCGCCCCGAACTGCCGCACGGCACAATTGAATACGCCCTGATCGGCTTGGCACTGACCGTGGCGCTCGTGGGGTTGGTGGCGGGGTACCGGCTGACCATGGGGCGGACCATAGTGCCGGCGCGTGACGCCCCCGAGGAGCGCGGCTTCTGGAAGGTGCTGTATCACAAGTACTATGTGGACGAGCTGTACGACGCTGTCGTGGTCCGTCCCCTGATCGTGTTCTCGCAACGGTTCCTGTGGAAAGGCGTTGACGCCCGCGTGGTCGACGGCGTGTTCGTCAACGGGTCTGCCGGTATCTCCCGTTTTCTGGGACAGATCGGCAGTCGTTTCCAGACCGGACAGCTGGGATTCTATGTGCTCCTGTTTGTGGTGGGCGCCCTGTGGATTCTGCGGGCCATGGTGGGAGGGGGCTAGATGACGGATTTCCTATCGTCCCTGGGCTACACCCAGTGGATCATTCCCGCACTCCTGATAGTGCCCGTGGCGGGGATACTGCCCATCCTGTTCGCCCCGGCGGCCCAGGCCAAGAGGATCGCGCTGGTGGTCTCCACGATGGTGTTCGTGGTGTCGCTGGGGTTGTGGTGGGCCTTCGACGCGACCTCAGGCAACTTCCAGTTCGCCGCGACCCTACCGTGGATGCCCTACTGGGGCATCTACTACCGGGTGGGGATCGACGGCATTTCCCTGTTCATGGTACTGCTGTCCACGGCCATGATGCCGTTGGCGGTGTTGGGGAGCTGGCACTACATCACCAAGGCGGAGCGGGGGTACTACGCTCTGCTGCTGGCCATGACGTCCGGCATGGTGGGCGTGTTCGTGGCGCTCGATTTGTTCCTGTTCTATTTCTTCTGGGAACTGATACTCATTCCGATGTACTTCATCATCGGTGTGTGGGGCGGCCCCAACCGGCTGTATGCCGCCATCAAGTTCTTCCTCTACACCATGTTCGGGTCCCTGCTGATGCTGGTGGCGATCCTCCTGATGGTGTGGCAGACCGCCCATACGACCGGCATCGTGTCTTTCGAATACGCCTTCCTTCTCGAGCACGCCAGCGAGTTGGGGCCGGCGGCCCCGTGGTATTTCGCCGCGTTCGCTCTGGCGTTCGCCATCAAGGTGCCGATGGTGCCGTTCCATACCTGGCTCCCCGACGCCCACACGGAGGCGCCCACTGCGGGGAGCGTACTTCTGGCCGCCGTGCTGCTGAAGATGGGCACCTACGGATTCCTGCGGTTCGCCGTGCCGTTGTTCCCGGACGTGGCCATGAGCCCACCGGTGACGGCGCTGTTCATCTCGCTCGCGGTCATCGGCATCATCCACGGGGCACTCGTGGCCATGGTGCAGCCTGACGCCAAGCGACTGGTGGCCTACAGTTCGGTCAGCCACATGGGGTTTGTCATGCTCGGTATCTGGGCCGCCACCGTGCAGAGCGTCCAGGGCGCTCTGATGGTCATGATCGGCCACGGTCTCGCTACCGGCGCCTTGTTCTTCCTGGTGGGCATGCTGTACGAGCGGCGTCACTCACGGATGTTCGCCGACTTCGGCGGGCTGGCACGAGTGGTTCCTCTCCTCAGCATCATGCTGACCATCACCGCCCTGGCTTCGATCGGGTTGCCGGGCCTCAGCGGCTTCGTCGGCGAATTCCTCGTGCTCCTCGGCAGCTTCGGAAACCATCCGTGGGCCACCGGCATCGCCACGACAGGCGTCGTCTTCGCCGCGGCTTATCTGTTGTGGGCGGTACAGCGGATCATCTACAACCCGCTGGTCCAACCCGAAAACAAGGCGCTCGCCGGACACGATCTCAATCTTCGCGAAGTGCTCATCGTGCTTCCGCTGATCTTCGGGATGATCTGGCTGGGACTGTATCCCAAACCGGTCCTCAGACGCATGGAGGCGACCGCAACCCGGTTCGTCGAATTTTCCATTCCCCGGACGGTGACGGTCCAGACAGCTGACGGGTCCGCGGCGGAGGGGGCCAAGTGAACACTCTCGACCTCATGACTCCCCTGGGTGCGTTGTTCGGTCTGCTGCCGGAGGTGATTCTGACGATTACCGCCTGCATCGTGTTCCTGGTGGCGGGATGGCGCGGAAGCACGCCGGCCGGCAGCCGCCTGGCTGGGTGGATCAGCCTCGCCGGCATCGTCCTGAGCGGAGTGGCCCTGGCCTACCTATGGTTGGGTGGTTTCACCCCCAGTGGCATTGCGCACATGGTGGCGCTGGATCCGTTCCGCTATGCCGCGCTGGGCATCCTCCTCATCGCGGTCGGGCTCACCATCGTGATATCGCTGGGGTACATGGAGCGTGAGCGCCTCCTGGCACCGGAGTACTACGGGCTCATCCTGCTGGCGGCGGTCGGCATGATGCTCCTGGCCGGCGCCGTGGATTTCATCGTCTTGTTCCTCGGACTCGAGGTCATGTCGGTTGCGGCCTACGTCCTGGTGGCGTTCAACCGGGGCAACCAAGCCTCCGTCGAGGCGGGGCTCAAGTACTTTCTCATCGGCGCCTTTGCCTCGGCATTCCTGCTGTACGGCATCGCGCTCCTGTACGGCGCCACCGGGACCACCAACATCATCCTCGTCGGGGTGCAACTCTCGTCCGGATCCGTCAGCATCCTGAGCGCGCTCGGCGTCGGCATGCTGCTCATCGGCTTTTCCTTCAAGGTGGCGGCCGTTCCATTCCACATGTGGGCCCCGGATGTGTACGACGGCGCACCAACGCCGGTGACGGGACTCATGGCCACCGGCATCAAGGCGGCCGCGTTCCTGGCGCTGATCCGTGTCCTCATGCAGGGGTTGGCGCCGGTCGAGGCCCTGTGGCAACCGGTCATCTCCACCCTGGCCATCCTCACGATGGTCATCGGCAACCTGGTGGCGCTGAGCCAGCGCTCCATCAAGCGGATGCTGGCCTACTCCTCCATCGCTCACGCCGGGTACCTTCTGGTGGCGGTTTGGCCCGGCAGTCGGCTGGGAGCTGCTGCCCTCCTTATGTACCTCCTCGCCTACGGGATCACCACCCTGGCCGCCTTCGGCATCCTCGCCATGCTGGGCCGCGGTGGTGAGCGGGACGTGACGGTCGACGACATCGCCGGCTTGGCATCGCAGCGGCCGTGGATGGCGTTCGCCATGGCCATCTGCATGTTGTCATTGCTCGGCTTTCCGGGGACGTTCGGGTTCATCGCCAAGTGGCTGGTCCTCTCTTCCGCCGTGTTCGAGGGGCAGTGGCTCTTGGCGGTGGTCATGGTGCTGGCCAGCGTGGTGTCGGCCGGCTACTATCTCCCGGTCATCATGGCGATGTACATGCGCGATGCCGAGCCCGGCGTGACCTACTCCGGTGTCACCGTGTGGGGCGCGGCCGCCGGTGTGGTGGCCGTGGCGATCGTCGGCATTATCCTCTTGGGGCTGTGGCCCCCGGACCTGATCGACCTTTCCATGGAAAGCGCGGCTGCCCTGTTCCAAAGGTCCTTGCCGGTCGCGATCCAGTAACATCCCAGAGCCAGTGATTCCGCAATCCATCTTCCGTCAATACGACGTCCGCGGCCTAGTGGGCGAGGAACTGACGCCGGACATGGCCCACGCCCTGGGCGCGGCCTACGCCACCCTGGCCGCGGAGCGGCTGGGCCGGCCGCCGCGCGTGGCTGTGGGGCGGGACAACCGGCCCTCGGGTGCCGCGCTGGCCGCCGGACTGCGCGAAGGCCTGGTTGCCGCCGGTGCCGTGGCGGTGGACGTGGACATGGTCCCGACACCGGCACTGTACTTGGCCGTGAGTGTCCTCGAAGCTGACGGCGGTATCCAGGTCACCGGATCACACAATCCACCGGAGTTCAACGGGTTCAAACTGGTGCTCGGCGAGGAGTCGTTGCATGGCGAGGACATCCAGGCGCTCTACCGCCTGATCGCCGACGGTCGTCTGGCGGAGGGTGAAGGCGGCTCGGAGCAGACCGACGGGTCGATCCTGGGGGCCTATCGCGAGGCCATCCTGGCGCGTAACGAGTTGGCCCGGCCGGTGCGGGTGGTGGTCGATTGCGGCAACGGCGTTGCCAGTCTGGTGGCCGTTTCGATTCTGCGTGGCGTGGGCGCCGAGGTGATTCCTCTGTTCTGCGAATCGGACGGCAACTTCCCCAATCATCATCCCGATCCCACAGTGCCCGAAAACCTGGTCGATCTGCAAGAAGAAGTGCTGCGCAGCGGCGCCGAGCTGGGGATCGCCCTGGATGGCGACGGGGACCGCATCGGGGCTGTGGACGAGACAGGTGCCATCCGCTGGGGTGACCAGCTTCTGGTGGTGTTCGGGCGCGACGCGGTGCGGCGATTCGGCCAGGGTACTCCGGTCATCTTCGACGTGAAGTGTTCCGACATCCTCCCGCGGGAGTTGAAACGCGCCGGCGCCGAGCCGGTGATGTGGAAGACGGGCCACTCGCTCATCAAGGCCAAGATGAAGGCGACCAACGCTCCCCTGGCCGGCGAGATGAGCGGCCACATCTTCTTCGGCGGAGACTACCTCGGGTTCGACGACGCCCTGTTCGCCGCCGCGCGGCTGCTGGAGATCGTATCGCGCGGTCCCGGCGGACTGGCGCCGTTGTTGGCCGATCTACCAGAGACGTTCGTGACACCCGAGATTAGAGTCGACTGCGCCGACGACATCAAGTTCGGCATCGTCGAGCGCGCGGCACGGTACTTCGCCGATCGTTACCAAGTGAATACCATCGATGGGGTGCGCATCGAATACGACCACGGGTGGGGACTCCTCCGTGCCTCGAACACCCAACCCGTTCAGATCGGAAGAGCGTCGTGTAGGGAAAGAGTGTAGATCCCGGTGGTCGCCGTATCATTAAAAAAAAAAAGAAAATAAATGAGCAGTTATACAATTTCAAATTCATTCTACACCACCTAAGCAGACTACATGCTACACCTCGA
>CAJVYZ010000255.1 GCA_913009915.1 uncultured Gemmatimonadota bacterium
CCAGACGTCGTGCGGCTTCACGCAATGCGTCGGGCGTGTCCACGTCGAGCCATGACATTCCAGTCACATCGACGGTTCTCGCCCGGCCTTCACCTGCCAGTTCCCTGAGTCCGTCGGAAAGCCCATGCCGGTTCCGTGCCGCCGCGCGCTCGAGACCTTCGAACAGGCCGGACGTGCAAAGCATGACCCCGGTATCGCCGGCGTCCCAATCGCCAAGATTTTTCTCGATCGCTTGAATGCGACCGTCGTCGATCTTGACCCGGGTGACATCGTCGAGATCGAAGATGGCATCCTTGTCGCGGTCCACGGCGAGGCGCATTTCTCCTGGCGCGGGTGGGTCGTCGGCCAGCGCCCGCGCGATCCCGGAATCGAAAAGATGATCGATCATGACCAGGAAGAAGGTCGCCTCGCCGGTACGACCCTTGGCCGCAAGAGCACTGGCGCCGTTGCCCCGCTCCCAGTCCTTGGCTTCGATGAAGTCAATCGTGGCGCCGCGACGTCGGGCGATATCGGAGAAATGGACCCTGACCGTTTCGGCCTCATGACCTAGGGTGACGAGGAACCGCCGGACACCGACGTCCAGCAATGTGCAGACGACCCGTTCCGCAAAGGTCAGCCCGAGCACCCTGGTCAGGGGTTTCGGTGTCTTGGTTTGCGGGCGAAGCCGCGATCCCAGCCCGGCGGCCAGGATCAGCGCCACCTGCGACGGCGCATTGGGCAAGTCAGTGTTGTCCATCGCCCAAAACTTCGACGATTTCATCGCACAGTTCCCGGCTCGACGCCGCGACCAGGCTGACGCGGCCGGTCAAGCTTTCCGGCGCCGCCAGGGGCGCGCCATCGAGGCCGGCAACCCAGCCCCCCGCCTCGATCACCAACCGTGCGGCGGCGAGGTAGCTTTCCGCAGTCAGACGGCCACGCGCGTCCACATGGGCGTCGGTCGCGCCCGCGGCGACCAGGGAGAGGGCGCGGGACACGCAACCGTAGCACCGCACTCCCCTGGCGGTGGCAATCAGGCGGGCAAGGCCCGGCGACGGAGAATGATGATTGAGCTCGACCGAGATCATGGCCTCGGTAATGTTGCGCAGCTTCGAGGTTTCAAGCCGGTCGTTCCCGCGCCAGGCACCGGAGCCCTTGAGCGCGATCAGGGGCGTGTCCTGCTCGAGCGGCCCGACCAGGGCCGCCTCGACCCAATCGGGATGGAGGGAGGCGTCGACCGGCAGCACGGCGCAGGACAAGGCCGACAACGGCAGCCTCCGCGCCCAATTGTCGGACCCATCCACAGGGTCGAGGACGAGACGGTGTCGCGGCGTGCCGTAACCGATTTCCAGGCGCCCGCTTTCTTCGGAATCGACGACGAGCGGCAACTGGAGCTTCCGGAGGACAGTCAAAGTCGCATTGTTGGCGGCAAGGTCGAACAACTTGACGTCGTCGCCCTTCGCGTTCCTGGTCCCGGCACCTGCGTAGCTGGCCTGCGCGACCGCCTGCCGCACCTTGCGGTGAAGCATGAGCAGCCGCTCTACCCAGGGCGGGTCTACGGTCCGGTCGGAGATCTCAGCAAACGAACCGTTGCCTGCCGGCTGACTGGCGGAGTTACTCACCAGCGGCCGTTTGAGAGGCCTCCTCACCGACGGCTCCTCCGGTATCACTCCCTCGAATAAACGAATCCGCCAATTCACAAGCCAGCGAATCACGCATCTGCTTGGGAGGGCTTTTCATGTAATAGGCGGAGGCTGCCTCCAAAGGGCCGCCGATGCCACGCTCCAACCCCAGCTTGGCGCAACGGATCGCATCGATGACCACGCCTGCGCTGTTGGGGGAATCCTGGACCGACAACCTGAGTTCGAGTTCCAACGGCACATCCCCGAAGCCGCGGCCTTCCATCCGGATGAATGCGACCTTGTTGTCGTCCTGCCACGGCACGTAATCGGACGGCCCGATATGAATGTTCCGGGAATCCAGCCGTTCGTCCAACTGCGACTGCACGGATTCCGTCTTGGAGACCTTCTTGGACTTCAGGCGGTCGAGGGCCTTCATGTTGAGAAAGTCCGTGTTGCCACCCGTGTTCAGCTGGTAGGTCCGGTCAAGGGATACGCCCCTGTCGCCGAACAAGCGCGTGAGGGTTCGGTGCACGATGGTGGCGCCGACTTGGCTCTTGATATCGTCGCCGACGATGGGAAGGCCGGCGTCGCGGAATTTCTCAGCCCATTCGGGATTGGAGGCGATAAACACCGGAATGCAGTTGACCATGGCCACTCCGGCCTCCAGGCAAGCCCGGGCATAGTGCCGACCCGCCTCTTCCGAGCCAACCGGCATGTAGCAGACCAGAACCTCGGCCTTGGCGTCCTTGAGGACTTGGACGACATCGACCGGTTCCTCATCAGAGGGGCGGAATGCCTCGTCATCGGGATAGTCGGCCATGTGCGGCGCCACACCGTCGAGAACCGGCCCCATCTGTACCACGACCTCGGATACCGGCAAGGCCCTCTGAAAGACCGTGGTGCAGTTGGGTTTGGCGAAAATCGCCTCCTCCACCCGCCTGCCCACCTTGCGCCGATCGATATCAAAAGCGGCCACGACCTCGATGTCGCTCGGCCCCCAATCACCGATCCGGGCATGCATGAGGCCGGCAAACGCTTCCTCGTTCCGTCCCTTGTAGTATTCCAGACCCTGGACAAGGGAACTCGCGCAGTTGCCGATACCGGCTATGGCCACTCTGATTCGTTTCATACAAAACTCTCCTGATTTTTTGTCCAAGGACTCGACTGCCTCCCGTCACGAGGCCGGACGGATACGCAGCGGCGCACCCACCAAAGCTCGCGCAAACGCGTGACCGCAGTTTTCTCGAAGACACAACGGATATATGTCAAATGCGCGTGGGGCAGTGGGGGGGGCTTGAAATTGCCTTCCCCGACGATTCTTTCAGCTACCGGAACCCGCAAACAACTCCCGGAACCCGCAGAGAGGCCCCGACTTGACCAATTCGCGCCAAAACATGAGGCCCGCTCGGTCAATTGGTGTTTGAAAACCGTTGCGGCAAGGGGGGTTAAGATGCCCTCTTACGGAAAGAACCTACTCTTTCCTCCGCCGAGTGGCAAGAAGCCAGGGTACCTATTTCGAGACCGTGCGTAGAACTCCGTTCGGTGGTGTCGCAAGCTGGTGTACCGCACCCGGTTTTCTGGACACAAGTTTGTCATGCTGCGGGCTTGATTGACAACGCCGCATTCCACTGCTTTCTGGCTTGATTGGGGCTCAGGAAGCCGTTTTTCTCCACCAGCCATTGGTCGTTGTACCGGTCCACGAACTGGCGGACATCATCCCGCAGTTCGTCGAGGTTCCGGGAGATGTGGGTGCCGCTTGGCGTAGGCGACGCACTGGTCCAGGAGCCAGGCGTTGAGCTCGTCGTAGCTCTTGAAGCGCGGCCTGGGAGTGAAGAACCGGCCGCGGATCATCCCGACCTGGTTCTCGACCTGCCCCTTCTCCCACCCGGCCCTGGGCGTGCAGGCGGTGGGTTCGACCAGGTAGTGGCCGCACATCTGCAGGAAACGCCGGTTGTACACGCGGTTCTTGCCGATGAACACGGTCTCCACCGCCGTCTTCATGTTGTCGTAGATGCCACGCCGGCAGGCGCCGTCGAAGAACCGGAACGCCCGGTCGTGGGCGTCGAACACCATCTCTTGGGCTTCACGGGGATAGGCTCGGACGAAGAACATCCGGCTGTGGCACAGCCGCACATGCGCCACCTTGACCTTGGTCGTCACCCCCGCCAGCACCACGAACTCGTGGCTCCAGTCGAACTGGTAGGCCTCGCCCGGCGAGAAGGTGAGCGGCACATAGGCCTGCGCCAACGACGACGACCGCCGCCGCCGCCATCTCTTGGCGTAGCGCCGCACCGCGTCGTAGCCGCCGCCATAGCCGACAACCGCCAGCCCCTCGTAGACCCGTTGCAGGGTCAGCCGTTCCCGCCTCGACTCGTCCCCATCTGCGCATAGAACCCGATCCCGCTCACCCCATTCCCGCCAATCACCCCGCACCGCAAACTCCAACCTCCTCGGAACAAACCACTTGTCGCGCTCCGCCACCCCGGAATCAAGCGTTGCCCGTGGTATAACGGGAGCGGCTCGCCCTCCTCACGCGGTCGCTACGGTCCTTGACAATTGAATCGACCGTTCAGCCGGAATTCCAAATGCGGATGCGCTTGCGTTTCGTGGCTCCCGGTTTGCGGTCTGTTTCTTTGACTGCTGGCCTCTCCTCTCGCTGGTCCGGCAGCGCAGCCCGCTGAGATCGCGCCACAAAAAAACTGCGAAAGCGAACCCAATTTGGACCTATCTTTGGTTGAATCAAGTGGTTACTCTGTGGAAAAGCTCAAAAACGGGGGCTCCCGCGGGGATCGGCGTCGGAAGTCCTGAAACGGACAACAGCAGTGCGATTTTTCCGTATCCGTTGTGGATTCAATGGGTTGCGCAGCGAAAAAGGGATGTAAACAGCGCCAGCCGCGACCTTCCGCCCAAAAAGAAAATCGCGAAAGCGAACCCAATTTCGACCCCGCAGCCGGCTCGGCGGCTGGTGACGCAGCCGGGGACGGAGCTTGCTCGTTCGCCACGGGTTCGCCGCCGGCCGATCGCTATCTTCCGGCGCCGTGGAAGTGCATATCGGCGAATGTCATGGCCGCTTGCCTCCACCTCGCTGCACTGGTGCTCCATCGTATCCATGTTGGTCCATTGCGTAGCCACCACGGGGCCACTATCGGCCCGCACGGCTTTGGTTGTGCCGCTGCGGATAGCTGCCGAAAGCCGTACCACGCCAGGGGGATGCTCGGCCGGAGGGACCCTTGTGGTTTCTACCTCGTTTCACTAGCGTCCGGCTACAAGTCCCATAGTTTCAACTGGTTAGAAATTGCACCTGAAGTTTCTTGGGACTTGGCATCGCCGAAGGCCTGTAAAATGGGCACTTGCTCGAACAGCGTGACGCTGAGTACCTGTAGGATTTCGTGAAGACTGCTCTCCAGCGCCAGCCGCTTCTTCACGATAGCCACCAGCACGTAAACCGACACGGCAATCCAGATCTGAGTTTTC
>CAJVYZ010000256.1 GCA_913009915.1 uncultured Gemmatimonadota bacterium
CCTTACCCGAGTGGAAGTAGGGCGCCGTCAGCTCGATGTTGCGGAGCGAAGGCACCTTGAACACGAATTCATCGTTTTCCGTTCTGGTTACTTCGAAGCGACCCTTGTCTTCGGGAGGGAGGATGTCCGCCTCCGGTCTTTCCACCAGCCCGAAGGGCGAATAAGAGGCGCCCCCGAGGTTGATGCCTCCGTGGCAGCCGGCACACCCCTTGTTGATGAAGAGTTCAAGTCCCTCCTTCTGTTCGGGCGTAAGCGCTTGGTCGTCGCCTTTCAGATAGCGGTCGAACGGAGCGTTCGGTGTTATCAGCGTGGCTTCGAATGCTGCGATTGCCTTGATGAGGTTGTCGAAGGTGACCGGATCGGTTGCCTCTGGATACACCTGATTGAACTTGGTGACGTATCCCGGGATACCCTTCAGCTGTTCCACCGCGTGGTCGGCGGTGATGGCCATTTCGATGGGGTTCTGGATGGGCCCGCCGGCCTGTTCTTCCAGATCCTTGGCACGGCCGTCCCAAAACTGGGCCAGGTTGTATACGGCGTTCAATACCGTCGGCGCGTTGCGCCCGCCTCTTTGCCAACGGTGCCCGAGCGACGTTTCAACGGCGTCGATTCCACCGAGCCCGACCAGGTGACAGGTATTGCAACTGAGGTTGTGGCTGCGGGATAGCCGTGGCTCGAAGTACAACATCTTCCCCAGTTCTACCTGCTGGGCAGTGCCTGCGATGCCTTCGATGACCGGGGCCCGCTCGTCGATCGGCTCGAACAGGCCGCGAGCCACGAGCATCAGGGGATCTTCTTCGGTGGCACACGCTCCCACGAGGCCACCGGCGATGACGACAGCAAACAGAACCACGCGTTTGGTAATCATGTCTTCAAATCCCCTCAATAGAGATGGCCCAGCCACGAGCACCAGCGCCCGCCGGCGCCGGTGTACGGTAGCTGCAGGGCAGCCGAGTCCAACAGCCCGGCTACTACCGGGGGAGCCCCGCCGCCCCGCTGCCCCACCTCAAATGTGCCTAGGAACGCTACTAGAAAGCGTGAAATGTCCCTGAAGAACTCATCAGGCTATCGCGGCTGGTGGACCTGCCGGTGAGCTCATAGTGCTATCCGCTCTTCGGCTTCCGCCACGGACGCTCCCGCCACGGCCACGATGCCGTCACAACGGGCGCACAGCTGCCCGGTCTCATCGTGAAGCTCCGCCGTGGCGAATACCAGCGAGCGGCCGGCTTTGACCAGGTGCCCCAGCACCTCGAAACGGTCGCCCAGTACCGGGCGGACGAAGTGAATGTTCAACTGGGCGGTTCCGGCCCGCCGGCCGAGGGTGCAGAAATGTCCCACCAGCCCAATGGCCAGATCGAACGCTCCGGCGATGACCGCTCCATTGACCGCGTCGGTACCCATTCCACCGCGATGCTCCGGTTGCACCGGGTCGACATACACACGGACGACGTCCGACGCCGACAGATCGACGCGGAGGCCCATGTGCCGCATGCCCGGATGTTCGTTCCATTGCACCGTGAGGGCCGCACGATCGGCGTCCGATAGGGGGCTAATGGGTGTCGCCGTCATGGGGGTACCTCATGCGTAGGGAGCTTTGGGTGTCGGATGAGACTGCCGCTACGGCCGCCCCGCGGCGAACCATTGCTGCGCCAGGCCACGCCGGCTAGTCCCGCTGTGGCTCCGTGGTCGCCAACAACGCAACCGGGTTGATCTCGTAAAAGGTGGGTGGTTCGTAAGTCCAACCACGTTGAAGCCTGCGCGCTTCACGCTTTGCCAGCCGGTTGATATACCGGCCGACCAGTGGGGCTGCCAGCCGCGATCGGAGGCCGAACTCGCGGTAGATTTCCCGCAGCATCTCGGTCGCCTTTTTCTTCAGGTCCGGGTTGGAGCGGAACCACTTCTTGGTGGCCCAGACCACGCCGGCCATACGCACGGCGACATCCCGCGCCTCCCACCGAAACCGTTCGCGGATTCGGAGATCTGGATGGTCCTTGTACTTGCGCCAGCCCTGCAGCAACGTGCGCGTCACTCTGAGCACGCTCGGTCCGTTCATCTCGAAATCCATCCGGAACGCCCGCTGTAGAAACGCCGTCTCTTCGCCGGCAGGGATATTCGGGTGGCGGTGGTTGAAGCAGGACTGGCCGTGTGCGTCGGCAACCTCACGTTCACCGGGATCCGTGAGGGTGCCTTTGTTCTTCAGTTCGGTATAGAGCGGCGTACCCGGCACCGCGGTATACAACATGAACTGATGAAACTCGGTATCGTGGCTGACGGCAAAGTCGATCGCCTCATCGATGTTGTCGGGCGTATGACTCTCCAGCCCGATGATGGTCGAACCGAGCACCTTGATGCCGTGCTCTTGGAACGACCGCACCAGGGCGTGAGTGTCGGTGCCTTTGAGTTTGTCGTACTTGGCGTCCTGTCCCTCGATTCCCATCCATACCCATGAAATGCCCAGGCCCACGAGCTGCTCGATGGTGTACTTGCGCAGTATCGTCGCCGAGCTGAACACGTACAGCGCCCAGGACTTGCCGTGTTCAGCCATGAGGTCCAGCAACCGCAGCGCCCGCTTCCGGTGCAGCAGGAAATTCTCGTCCATCACAAAGAACGAACGCACCTGCAGCGCGGTCTCGAGTTCGCACATGACCTCGAACAGTTCGTCGCCCGTTTCATAGAAATTGATGAAGTGGCCCTTGCCGCCGAACATCGCCGAGGTAGCGCAGAAGTTGCACCCGACGGGACACCCTACCGAGGGAATGAGCGTGGCCGCGACGTCACCCGGTTTGTCCTTGATGGCGATACCCATGGTACGGGTTCCCACGGATGACAGTATGTGTGGGTGCCGGATCGCCCGGGTAACGTCGTCAGCGAGGAAGTGGCGCATCCAGCGGACCCCTTCACCCCGGACGATATGATCGGCATCGATGCGGTGGGACAGGCCCGGCATGTTGGCGACGTGGCCGCCGACGACGATGGTCGCTCGCGGTTGATACCGGCGCACCAGCTGGCACATGCGTTTGACCTTGTCGACGTTGGGGATGATCGAGCCGATCCCCACAACGTCGTAATCGTTGGTTTTGAGTTCCTCTATGAAGCGGTCTTGGGTCGGGAAATCCAGCAGCGTGCACGGGGCCTCGATGTTCTGTTGAATCAGCATCAGTCCCCATGAGCGATGAAACATTCTGAGGGAAAACACTCCCTGTTCTCGCGTTACCTGATTGTGATACAGCTCCATCGGATTGACCGTCCGGGAACCGTACTCGTCATCCTGGGCGTAGGGTCCGAATACGCTGGTGAGCAATACACGCGCTTGGGAGCCCAGCGGGTGTACCGCTGCGGCGGTGGGGTCGCTGTTGTGCATCGGTGGTACCTGTCTCCAGTATCTTCGGGCGAGCTGGTGGGTCGGAGATTGCGGTGCCCAACTTTACGGCTCACCGGGTCGACGACAAAGTGTGGTCGAATGGAACCCTACACAATACGCGAGTCGTCTGCCCGCCAGCAAGCACGACAAGAACGGTCGGTTATTGATGTACGGGGGAGCCCCTGACGCTGGGGCCGAACACACGAAACGCCCGGCGCGGACCGGGCGTTGGTGTCCCTGCTCGGGGTACGGCTAGAACCTGGCCGTGACACCGCCCAAGACTCGACGGCCGACCACATCGCCACCATACAGGTGGAAGCGTTGCTGATCCAATATGTTGGTCACCGCGGCCTGGACTCGGAAATTGTTGGTCAGGCGATAGCCCGCGGTGATGTTGATGGTTTGGCTGGAGGGCACGTCGCCGAAGAACACCCCAGCGGCCCACTGGTATGCCTCCACGAAGCGACCTTGTAGCGCTACGTCGAGTCCCTGGCGGCCGGAATACGAGACCTCCGCCGTGCCCTTGTTCTTGGGCGTGTTGGGCAGCAGGATGTCACCGCCGAGCTGCTGCTTGACGTCGAAGTTGAACATCGTGTAGCTGCCCTTGACCAGCCATTCGTCGCTGACGGACCAGCCCAGGCCCAGTTCGACCCCCCACTCGTCCACCTCGCCGGCGTTGGCGTACGACAACACCACCGCGGTCACACCATCCACCCGGCTCAGACCGAGGCCCGCCAGGGGACTCTGCGCCAGCAGGGCGGCACGGGTAGCCTCGACCAGCGGGTCCTTGGCCGCGTCAGGAACTGCGGCCGGCGCAATCCAGTAGGGATAGGCTGCTGGGTTGGCTCCGGGAAGCAGGTCGGTGACGAAGTTCTCCAGTTGATTGAAATATCCACCGACGGTCACGAACACCCGGTTGAAATCTCCCTTCCAGCCGAGTTCGTAGGCGGTCACCGTTTCCACGTCCAACTGGCCATTCCCCAGTGCCAGTGCCGCTACGGCGCTGGAGCTGGCCTGGCCGGCGATATCACTACCGTACAGCTCACCCACGGGTACCCCCGCCAGGGCCGGCCCCAGCGGTGAAGCTCGCAGGCCCGCCTCCAGGGCGGCCAGATCGATCGGCGCGGCGGCCGGGACCCGCAAGAAGAACTCGGAGTAGTTCGGCGTCTGGAACGCCT
Organism: uncultured Gemmatimonadota bacterium; assembly: GCA_913009915.1. Classification (GTDB taxonomy): domain Bacteria; phylum Gemmatimonadota; class Gemmatimonadetes; order Gemmatimonadales; family GWC2-71-9; genus N074bin45. The sequence continues at coordinate 4,540 of CAJVYZ010000256.1, forward strand.
TGCCCACCGTTGCGCGGAAGGAGTGGTTGCGGTTGGGCGAGAACACCAGGCCACCCTTGGGTGACCACTGGGGATCGAACAGGTCACCATCGTCGTAGCGCAGGGCGAAAACCGCCTTGAACTGCGGGGTAATGTTGTAGTCGATCTGGCTGAACACCGAGTAGTAGTTGTCGCTCCGGTCGTCATTGACCGCCATCATCAAGGTGCTATCGGTGTTGACGTTGTAGTTGCGGTACGAGGCGCCGATCACGAACCGGCCCCGATCATCGAGGAAGTTCAAGTTGGTCTGGCCTTCGACATGATAGATCGCCGAGGTTTCGGTGAGCGGTATGCCGGCGGAGAGCGACCTCTGGGGGTCCTTGGTGAGATCGGAAGAGCACACGTCTGAACTCCAGTCACACTGATATATCTCGTATGCCGTCTTCTGCTTGAAAAAAAAAAGAGAAAAAAAACAAAAAAAAAACACACAAAGACAAGACTAACACAACACTGAAGCTAACACCCATCTACTACTGTCGT
>CAJVYZ010000257.1 GCA_913009915.1 uncultured Gemmatimonadota bacterium
ACAAAAAAAGACAGAAAGGTAAGAAGAGAAACTGATCACAGTAGTACTTGTTATTTTTTTTTTTTTTTTATGTATTCTTATTTTTTTTGTTTTTTTTGTTATTTTTTTTTTTTAATGCTACGGCGACCACCGAGATCTACACTCTTTCCCTACACGACGCTCTTCCGATCTGTCTACCTGGCCTCGGTGGTACAGGGCACCATCCACCCCGGTTTCGTGCCCGCCCTGGTGTTTCTCATGGCCTGCTTCGTCGCCTTTTCCACCGGGACATCGTGGGGCACGTTCGCCATTATGATCCCCATCGTGATACCCATGATAGCGGTTTTGGGACTGCACCCGGCACTCACCGTGGCCGCGGCCCTCGGTGGCGGGATCTTCGGCGACCACTGCTCCCCCATCTCGGACAGCACCATCGTCGCCTCCATGGCCGCGGCCACGGACCACATCGACCACGTGCGCACCCAGCTTCCCTATGCCCTCATCGCCGCCTCCGGAGCCCTGGTTCTATTCCTTATATTCGGATTCGTACTTTGAGCCCCAGCAACGCTCTCTGGCGTGCTTGACAAGGGCATCCCACCGCTCGTTCTTTGGGGACCAATGACCACTCGACAACGAGCGGCCTAGGTCACCGGCCCGCGCTGGTCATCACCTCGAATCCACACCGAAGAAACACCGTATAAATGACCCTCCAACCCTCTCGGGCCACCCTCCGGCGTACGGCCTGGGCCGGCGTTGCCCTCACCCTGGCCCTGATCGTGCTCGGCGGCGTCGTTCGCATCACGGGGTCGGGAATGGGATGCGGCGACCACTGGCCCAGGTGCAACGGCGAGTGGTTCCCTCCACTGGATCTCCCCGCGTTCATCGAGATCTTGCATCGCTGGGTGGCGGCCCTGGTCAGTGTCCTGGTGGTTGCGGCCGCCTGGATCGCCGTGCGGCGGCACTGGCAGGCGCCACTCCTGTGGCGGCCGGCGGTACTGGCCCTCGTGCTGTTGGTTCTTCAAGTGGTGTTAGGGGCCATCACGGTCAAGCTGGAGTTGCCCGCCTGGATCGTCATCGTCCACTTGGTCAACGCCATGTTGCTGCTGGCGGCGGTGACCGTCACCGCGCTCCGGGCTACCGGTGGCGGCCCTCCGCTCCTACGAGCCCGGCGGCACGGCTCTCACGGCTTGGTGGTGGCTACCGCTGTATTGAGCCTGGTTACCCTCCTGGTCGGCGCCCAGGTGGCCAACCTCAATGCGGCGTTTCTGTGCCTGGGATTCCCCCTGTGCCACGGCACCCTCCTCCCCCCCCCCAATACCCTGGGTGCCCTCCACTGGGTCCACCGGGTGTTGGCCTATGCGCTCCTAGTCATGGCCATCGCCATCTGGCGGAAGGTGAGGGGATATCCCGGCGCCCCAGGGCGCCAGATCTCCCGGGCGGCGGGAACCGCACTGGGCTTCGTGATCCTCCAGATCGCCATCGCGGCCACCATGGTGCTGCAGCTGTTCCCCGACGAGTGGCGGGTGGCGCACGTTCTCGGAGGGTCGCTGGTGTGGCTCGGCATGATCGTCCTCACCTACGTGTCGGCCCGGACACCCGAGCCATCGGCCACGCCTGCCCGCCACGCAGCGCCCGCCGATGAGCCACACGGTGGGGAGCCGTCACTGGAACCCGGTTCGGCTACGCTGACATTGGATACTCGTCCGTTGTGGCGTGACCTGATCGCCCTTACCAAGCCCCGGGTCATCTCGCTGCTGTTGCTCACCGCCGTGGTTCCCATGTTCGTGACCGAAGCCGGGTTGCCGTCGCCAAGCCTGGTGTTGTGGGTGCTGGTGGGAGGGTACTTGATGGCCGGCGGGGCCAATTCCATCAACATGTGGTTCGACCAGGACATCGACAATCAGATGGTCCGGACCCGGCTGCGGCCGGTACCTTCCGGACGGCTCAGCCCCAATGCGGCTCTAGGCTTCGGCATCCTCCTCGGCGCAGTGGCGTTCGCCGCGCTGTGGTGGTTCACCACGCCGCTCAGTGCCTGGCTGGCTCTGGCGGGGTTGCTGTTCTACGTGTTCGTGTACACCATCGGACTGAAACGTACCAGCCGCCACAACATCGTCATCGGCGGCGCCGCGGGGGCGTTCCCACCGTTGGTCGGCTATACCGCCGTCACCGGCCGGCTCGATTTGCCGGCCGCCTATCTGTTTCTCATCATCTTCTTCTGGACCCCGCCCCACTTCTGGGCCTTGGCGCTGATCAAGAAAGACGAGTACGCCCGCGCCGGCGTGCCCATGCTGCCGGTGGTGGCCGGCGATCGCTACACCAAGATCCAGATGGTGTTGTACACCTTGTTGTTGCTGCCGCTGACGCTCACGCCTTCCCTGTTCGGCGCGTTCGGAGTCCTCTACGCCGCAGCAGCCGTTCTGTTGTGGGCGCGGTTCCTGTGGTACGCGGTGGCGCTGCTCCGATCCTCCACCATCACCCCGTTGGCGTGGCGCATGTATCGCTATTCACTCATCTACCTGGCGTTGCTGTTCCTTGCCATGGGGGTCGATCGCAACATACCTTGGGGGCATCCTGTAACGCCGGAGGTCATGCTGCTCAACAACGCCGACACGGCGTCGACGGTGCCGGCCACTCACGGCGTCCCCTCGCCCTAGCCCGAGAAAGACTGGGCATGCCCCCCCTCCCCCCCCACCACCAGACTCCGACGAGATCAGCGTTCTGGTTCCGGTTGCCGTCGCCGGGGCACCTCGGCCGGTTGTGGCCCCGCGTTCGGCCTCACCTGGGTTCATTGCTGCTAGCCTTCGCGGCCCTGGTGGGGAGCTCTCTCATCGCGCTCGCCTTCCCCATGGTGGTAGGCTACCTCCTCGACGCTGCCTTCGTTGCCGGTGACCGCGCGGTGCTCGATCGCATCGCCCTGTTCCTGATCGGGTTGTTCTCCATCCAGGCGCTGCTCAACTACGTCCAGACGTATCTCCTGAGCGCCACCGGCGAGCGGGCCGTCGCCGGGCTCCGCAACGAGCTCTTCTCCCGGCTGCTCGACATGCCGCCGGGCTACTTTGCCGAGCGCAAGACGGGTGAGTTGGTCAGCCGGCTGTCGACCGACATCGGACTGCTGCAGGGGGTCCTCAGCCATCAGATCGCCGAGTTCTCGCGCCAGATACTCAGTCTCGTCGGCGGCATAGCCATCCTCATCTTCCTGCAGCCGCGCCTGACCCTCACCACCTTGGCGGTAGTCCCCCTCGTCGTCGGCACCGCCATGTTGTTCGGCCGCAGGTTGCGCCGTGTCAGCACCGGCGTTCAGGACAAGATCGCCGCCGCCAGCGGCCAGGCAGAAGAGGTCTTCAGCCAGATCCGAACGGTGCAGAGCTTCGTCCAGGAGCCGTTCGAGCGAACCCGCTACGGCGACCGCATGGCCGAAGTGGTCCGCACCGCGCTGCGGCGCGCGCGGCTCAGGGGTGGCTTCTTTGGCATAGTCACCTTCGCCAGCTTCGGGGGCATCGTGATCGTGCTGTGGCAGGGCGGCATCATGGTGCTCGAGAGCCAACTCACCGCCGGCCAATTGGTGAGCTTCCTGCTGTACACCATCTTCATCGCCGCTTCGGTGGGGGGCCTGGCATCGTTCTTCAGCTCCTACCAGGAATCGATCGGCGCCGCGGAGCGGGTGTTCGAGATTCTCGAGGCTCCGGCGACGATTGCCGATCCCAGCAACCCCAAACCGCTGCGCTCTCCCGTCCGGGCCGAGGTCACCTACGATAAAGTGTCGTTTTGGTACCAGGACGACGTGCGCGACCCGTGGGCCTTGCAGGATATCTCGCTCACCATAAACCCGGGGGAGACCGTTGCCCTGGTGGGCCCATCCGGCAGTGGTAAGACGACGCTCGCCAACCTCCTCCCTCGTTTCTGGGATCCCAGAAGAGGCCGGGTGCTGCTCGACGGGGTGGATATCCGCCACCTCCGGCTGGCAGACCTGCGATCTACCATCGGCCTGGTGCCCCAGGAACCGGCCCTGTTCAGCGGCACGGTCAAGCAGAACATCTCCTACGCCAGGCCGGACGCCACCATCGAGCAGGTGGAGAACGCCGCCAAGGCGGCCCACGCCCACGAGTTCATCTCCCAGCTGCCCAAACGGTACGCCACGGTGGTGGGTGAGCGGGGCGTCAAGCTGTCCGGCGGCCAGCGCCAGCGGATCGCCATCGCCCGGGCCATCCTCAAGGATCCGGCCATTCTGATCCTGGACGAAGCCACCTCCAGCCTGGACACCGAGAGCGAACGGCTGATCGAGGACGCCCTCGAGCGGCTCCTGGCCGGCCGAACCACGTTGATCATCGCCCACCGCTTGAGCACGGTGCTGCGAGCCAACCGGTTGTTGGTGCTGGACCACGGGCGCATCGTGGAGCAGGGCAGCCACCAGGAGCTGCTCGAAGCCGGTGGACTCTACGCCCGGCTGTACCAGAATCAATTCCGCGGGCACGCCCCCCCTCACTCTCCCAACCACCTCCCGTCCGCAGCCATCGCCCAACCCCGTGGTGCTTGACCGTACCGGCCGTCGTGCCGGTCCGAAACGTCGCGTGGTTTGAGGAAGCGGTGGCCATCCAGCTATCTTTCGGACGTCCAATATCCCAGCACCCTCTACGCTAAGGTGTTCACCAAATGTCGTCGTTCCGTATAGCCGGGAGCCTGACCCTGGCGGGTAGTATTGCGGCCCTCGGGTGCAGCGAGCCGACCCGGCCAACGCCTCCGCCCCCAGGCCCGCAGCCTGAGGTCATCGCCATCACCGCCGGACCCAACCCCAACATGGTGGTGGCCGCCACGGTGACTGCCGAGGCCAAGCTGTACGACAGCGTCTACGTCCGGTTCTGGTCTGCAACCAGCGCGAGCATGGAGACGCCGCGTTTCGCGTTCAATGGCGACACCGTCGTGGTAGTCCCGGTGTTGGGACTCGACGCCACCGCGACCTACACGCTGGAAACCAATCTCGTCATCAACGGTCAGCCCGACCTGCCAGCCGACACATCGTCGGTAACAACCGGGTCCCTGCCGGCATGGATCCCACCCGCGGTCACCCAAGGTGCCA
>CAJVYZ010000258.1 GCA_913009915.1 uncultured Gemmatimonadota bacterium
AGGTTATTTCGAGTAATTCGTATAATGAATGGAATTAGTAAGTTGACAAGTCAATAGGTGTAAAAATTGTTTTACCAAATAAATATTTGTTATATTTTTTTTTTTCAAGCAGAAGACGGCATACGAGATATATCAGTGTGACTGGAGTTCAGACGTGTGCTCTTCCGATCTCCGTGTTCCTCTGGCAGTTCCAGAGCCGCATCCTGTTCGAAGCGGAACTGGAGTTTGCGGTAGCGGACGGCGTGACGGAAACCGGGTTGGAATACGCCCAGCTCGACTTCATGCTCAATGACAATATCGTTCTCGTTGGCGGGAAGTTCTTGCTTCCGTACGGTGTGTTTGGTCCCGAACAGCACCCGACGTGGATCAACAAATTCCCGACTCCGCCGCCGATCTACGGTCATCATGTGTCCAACTTCGGGGCCGAGCCGTTGATGCCGGTGCTGGCGGACGTAGGGGTCATGGGACGCGCCACGATCAACCCTGGAAGGTATCAGATCGCCCTGAACGCCTTTGCGGTCAACGGGCCGGCCACGGGAGACGCCACTGCCAGCCCCCCTGAACTCGAGTTCCCGGCGTCGTCGGGAGACAACAACACCGACAAGGCCTTGGGGACTCGGCTGGATCTGGCCCTGCCCCCGATCGCCCGGATCAACATCTCATACTTCAATGGCGACTACGACGACCAAAACGTGCTCGACTTCTCCTCTTGGAATGTGGCTGGGGAGGTACGATTCGGTCGGGGGGCTGAGATTCGCGGCGAGTACATTCAGACGCGGCAGGAAAGCGAAACGCTGACCGGAATCCAGGTTCTCAAGCGTCACGGCTTCTATGCCCAGGGTACGTACCGGTATCGCAGGTGGCAGCCCGGTATCCGGTGGACCCAGATCTTCAGTAGCGATTTTGACGGATCGGCGTTCGACACCGGGGCAACTCAGATGGCCTTCGCTCTGGACTACTGGTTCGGCCCATCCATCGCCTTGATGGGCGCCTACGAACTAAACCGAGAGCAGGGTGGAGTGGAAGTCGACAACGATCGCATCATCGTCCACGCCGCCTTCGGCTTTTGAGGAGGATACAGCTATCATGACTTGCACAATGAGGTTGCCCGTGCGGGGAGTACTTTTGGCCTTCGTCCTGACGGCCCTTGGGTTGGCACCGTTGTCGGGACAGGACGCCGCCGAGGACTTGGTCGCGGCCGGTGCCAGGGTCTATGGCAACGTGTGCGGAACATGCCACAACGCCCGGTCGCCGCTCGAGCGGAACGACAGCCAGTGGGCCATCATCATGAACCACATGCGAGTTCGGGCCAATCTGACAGGCCACCAGAGCCGAGCCGTGCTGGCATTCCTCCAGGCCACCAATGGCATCCCGAGTGTCACCGACGCCGGAGCAGTCGCACCGGCGGAAGACGAGGCCGAGGTGTCCGACGCTGTGCCTGATCTAACACTCGCTCCAGAAGGCGAGGTCCTGGTGGCGCAAAAGGCCTGTTTGGGATGTCACATTATTGCGGGCGCGGGAGCGCAGATCGGCCCGTCACTCGACGGGGTGGTCGGTCGCAAGGGTGCCGGATTCGTCCGGCAAAAATTGAAGGACCCGAAGTTCAACAACAGCACGACGATGATGCCGAATTTCGGACTCACCGATGAACAGGTGGAGGCGCTGACGGCCTATCTGGCGACGTTGAACGGCAAGTAGCGGGCTTGACCGGGACGCTTCGCTCATCGGATCGACTCAGTCTGGGTTGGCGGCCGGTGGGGTGGAGCGTCCGTCAGGCCGACTTGACAGACCGGGGTATTACTGGTTGATTGGTTTCATGATTCGCCGTTCCGAGCAGCAGCATCCGCATCAGCACCACCATTGCCACCACGAGTGGCCGGCTGGAGGTGTGCTCCATCGTTGACGGATGACTGATCCACAACGCAAGCAACACATTCAACGCCGGCCTCTTGGGGCCGGCGTTGTTCGTTTTACTTCCTGAGACGACACGCCTTCCCCAGGACTCCGCGCACACATTGAACGGAGTTTTCTACATGAACGCATCAACCTCCCAGGCCAGTCCGCTTCGCCTGGGGCTTCCCAAGGGACGCATGGAGCCGGCCGTGCTCACCCTCCTGGCGGACGCCGGCATCAGGGTGACACCGTCGGCACGCGGTTATCGCCCCGGAATTTCACTGGGCAACACTGAAGTCAAGGTCCTGAAGCCGCAAAACATTGTCGAAATGCTGGCCCTCGGGAGTCGAGACGTAGGGTTCGCCGGGGCCGATTGGGTCGAAGAGATGGACGTTGAGGTCATCGAACTGCTGGATACCGGTCTTGATCCGGTTCGCGTCGTGGCGGCCGCTCCCCGGAGCCTTCTGGTAAATGAGCGCCTGCCTCAGCGGCGTTTGCGGGTAGCGACGGAATACCAACGACTCACGCGTCGTTGGATAGATCGTCAGGGGATGGATGCGACCGTTCTCAAGTCGTTTGGTGCCACTGAGGTGTTTCCACCGGAGGATGCCGATCTGATCGTCGACAACAGCGCCTCGGGTACTACGCTTGAGGCCAACGATCTCGTCATAGTCGAAGTCCTGACTACCTCGTCGACCCGGCTGTATGCCAGCGTAGATGCGGTGGCACTGCCGTCCAAGCGGCAACGTATCGAGCACCTCCAACTGCTTCTCGTGAGTGTACTCGAAGCCCGATCTCGTGTCATGGTAGAGGTGAACGCCCCTGCGGAACGGCTCGATGCGGTAGTGGCGTTACTCCCGTGCATGCGCGAAGCCACCGTGTCACCGCTGTTTGGCAACAGCGGCTACGCCGTGAAGGCGGCTGTGCTTCGGAGCAAGCTGCCGGAAATTATTCCGGCCGTGAAGGCAGCGGGCGGATCCGATGTGGTGGTCACTTCCATCGCGCAGATCGTGCCATGAGTCGGGAAACGCTACCGCCGACCCGGGTGTGCTTGGAGCCCTACCGGGGCCCGGCCGATCGAGACGCGGGGATACTCAAACTGGACGGCAACGAGGGCGCCCGGCCACCGGCTGAGCTACTGGAGGCGTTGAGCGGCCAGGATCTGGACGTATTGCGCGACTATCCGGACGTGCGCGAGTTGGAGGCCGACATCGCCGGGCTGTTGGGGGTCCAGCCCGAGCAGGTGGTTGTGACCGCAGGCGCGGACGGGGCGCTGGATCGCATCTGCCGGGCGTACCTGGAGGCCGGTCGCCGCATGGTCCTGCCGGTGCCCGCATTCGAGATGATCTATCGATTCGTGGCGGTGGCCGGCGGAGACATCACACCGGTCCCGTGGATCGACGACTACCCGACCGACCAGGTCATCGCCGCCCTGGGGCCGGACGTGTCGCTGGTCGCCATGATCAGCCCCAACAACCCGACCGGCCGCGTGGCCACCGCCGCCGACCTGACGCGCGTGGCGGAGGCATCCGCCGGCGCACTGGTGTTACTCGATCACGCGTACGTGGACTATGCGAACGAAGACCTGACCTCCTTGGCCGCCGCCATGGACAACGTCGTAGTCGTGCGTTCGTTCTCGAAGGCGTGGGGACTGGCGGGCTGCCGGATCGGCTACGCCGTGGCACCGCCCGAGGTGGCTACCGTGCTCAGGAACGCGGGGAACCCATATCCGGTTGCCGGTCTCTCCATCGCCGCCGTCCGGGTGCAGATCGCCACCGGCGTGGCGGCGCTCAACGGTCACGTGGCGCGCGTGAGGCAGGAGCGTACGCTGCTGGCCGGGAAGCTCCTCGAGTTGGGCGCGTCACCGCATCCGTCGGAGGCGAACTTCGTGTTCGCGGACTTCGGCCACAGGGCCGACCTGGTCTATGAGGGGCTGGCGGGACTGGGCGTGAAGGTGCGGCGCTTCCCCCACCGGCAGGAGATCACCGACGGGCTGCGTATCACGGTGCCCGAGACCGACGCCGATCGGGACCGGCTGTTCGCCGCGCTCGAGGCGGTGCTCGCGCCCGAGGCCGTTCTCTTCGATATGGACGGTGTGCTGGCGGATGTCGAGCAGTCGTACCGACGGTGCGTGCTGGAGACAGCCGCCGCGTTCGGGGCCTCGATTACCCGCGCCGATCTGGAGGCAGCTGTTCTCGAAGGCGACGCCAACAGCGACTGGGTGCTCACCCAACGGATTCTGGCGAGGCGTGGGATCGACGTGTCGCTCGAGGAGGTGACCGCCCGGTATCAGGAGTTCTACTTGGGAACGGAGGGCCGCCCCGGCTTCCGGGAGGGTGAGCGGGCTCTGGTGAGCGCCGACTTGCTCGAGCGCCTCTCGGCGCGGATGCCGCTTGCCGTGGTGACTGGCAGGCCGCGGGAAGAGGCCGAGTGGTTTCTCGAGCGTGAGGGATTCACCGGCTTTTTCGATGAAGTGATCTGCGCGGAAGACGCGCCGCTCAAGCCCGATCCTGCCCCCGTGCGGCTGGCACTGGAACGCCTTGGGGTGGCCGGCGCCTGGATGGTGGGTGACACGCCGGACGACGTGCGCGCCGCTGCGAGCGCCGGTGTGATCCCGCTGGGACTGGTGGCTTCCACGAGCGACACCCAGCGGACCACCGAGGCGCTCCGTGAGGCGGGGGCCGCCCTGATACTCGACGACATCTCCCAGATCGAGGAGTTTCTCCCATGAGCGCACGTGTAGGACGCATCGGCCGGAAGACGGCCGAGACCGATATCACCGGCCGGTTGCTGCTGGATGGAAGCGGTGAGGCTACAGTGTGTACCGGCACCGGGTTTCTCGACCACCTGATCGTAGCCCTGGTGAAGCACTCCCGGTTCGACCTGGAGCTGACTTGCCGGGGAGACCTGGAAGTGGACGACCACCACACGGCTGAGGACTGCGGTCTGGCCCTGGGGACCGCTCTGCGCGAGGCCCTGGGAGACCGGGCCGGTATCCGTCGCTTCGGTTACGCCTACGCGCCGCTGGACGAGGCGTTGGCACGAGCGGTGGTGGACATTTCAGGGAGGCCATTTGCTGCGGTCGAATTGTGCCTGGAGCGAGAGAGGCTGGGCGCTCTTTCCTGCGAAAACATCCCCCACGTGCTCGAGTCGTTTGCC
>CAJVYZ010000259.1 GCA_913009915.1 uncultured Gemmatimonadota bacterium
CCCGAGGCGCGGCTCCGAAGGCGGCAGTAAGGCGGTCGGCTGCGGCGCGGCCGGCCGTACCGGCCTCTCGGCTGGCCACCAGCCCAGCGAGGTAGGCGAGGAGGAAGCCGACCTGGTCGAGCGGTCGATGGGGGCCCCTGAGCATCGTGTCGACATCGAGCCGCATGGGATCGAAGCCGACCGCATCATACCAGCCTGCCAAGGCATCGCCGCCGTCGAAACGCGGCGGCGGAAAATTCCAACAATCGTCATTCCACAGCCGGCCCTGGGCGAGCACATGGGCATAGGACGAAATATAGCGACCGGATTGGGGCACACACAGCACGTCATAGAAATCCTGCCGTGCCTGCGCGAGGTCGATCTCACGACCATCGCTTGCGGCGAGCGCCGCAAGGATGCCGGCCCCGGGCGGCCGCAGCAGCATGGCTGCCGCTGCCGCCAACATTTGTGAGAGGGTGGGGTCAGGCACTCGCATCGACCTTCTCCAGCCGGGCGCGGGTATTGAAGAAGACGATGCTGCCGCCGACCAGATCCATCAGCGTCATCTGATCGACGTCCGGGTCGCGGCGCATGATCGGATTGAGAAGAATACCCATCCGCCGGACCCGATCGCCCTCGATGCGGGCGCCGCCGACCTGATAGTTCGTCGCGCCATAGCCCCAGTGGCCATAACCCACGTTGAAGGTGATTACGCCGGGGCGGATACCCTGCACCACGCGCGCCATGCCCTTGCGCTTGCCGTGCGGTGTCACCACCCAGACCTTCTCGCCATCGCCAATGCCCAGCCGGCGGGCGTCCTCAACCGCCACCTGAATGCCGTTGTCGGGCATGATCTGGCGCAGCACATAGTTCGAGGGCAGGCGTGAATGAGACTGTAGCGAGCCCTTGAACGTGATGATGGTGAATGGCCAGTCCTTGGGGTCATCGAGTTTATCGAGCGTCTTGCCCAATGCGGTGGTTGGCTCGACCCAGGCGGTGGTGCCGAGGAACGTCTCGCCGGTCATGCTGTTGCGCGTTTCCGCCACCTCCTCGGAGAAGAAATGCAGCGTCTTGGTGAAGCGGTGGGTGAGTTTGTCCCCCTCACGGGCGTGACTTCGCGGCTCCGTACGCCCGCCCTTGGCCAGCACCGAGAGCACCTTTGACCATTCGTCGGGGGCCAGCGAGGATTTGTAGGTTTCTTTGATCCCGGCCAGATCACCGACCTGCATCTCCAGATCGGTCACATCGGGAACCTCGGAGCCCGACGGGCCGGGCTGGAAGGCAACGTTGGCGGTGGCCTTCAGAAACCAATCCTCCCGCCGGTTCAGCGGCCACCATTTCCCGCTGGCATCGCGGATTCCCTTGTCACCGAAACCCGGCAGACCAACGCGTTTCGCCACGTCGATGAGGAATTCCTCGAAGCACATCTGGCGCCCGTCCGGGGTTTTTTCCGTCAGGGCCACGACCGGCCAGCGCACCCCAATCCCTTTGGTCAGCACCGTGGGCATAACGCCGATATGACACCAACGTTCCAGAAAGCTGCCGTCGGGGATGATATAGTCGGCATACATGCTGGTATCGCCGACGACGATATCCGAGGCGATGATCAGCGGGATGTTCTTCGGATCCTTGACCGCCTCGATCATTGCCTCGTTGCCTTGCCCCGGCGTGCTGTAAAATGGCGTTGCCATATGCCAGACGAGAATATCCACGCCATAAGGATAGCGCTGGATCGCCGAGGGCAGGAGCTCGGAAAACATCTCGAAACTCAGTGGGAACCACGGGCGTTTGGCGGGATAGGGGTTTTCGCCCTTGGCCTTGTGGGTTTTGTATTCGGTCGACTCCTCATATTCGGATTCTTCACGCGACAGCTTGACACCTTCAGCCGGGGTGTCGGTTTCAATGCCGACCACGTCATAATGGCCTTTCTTGTAGCCAAAGCTGCCGCCGCCGACGGTCAGCCCGCCGGTCCAGTTCATGTTGCCCACCAAAAGGTTGAGCAGCAGCAACGCAATGCCGTTGTAATAGCCGTTGGGGTGCTTCACCGGCCCGCGATACATTTCGGAGACGGCCTTGCGGCCATGGCTGGTGAATTCACGCGCCAGATCGGTGATCCTGGTCGCCTCGACGCCGCAGATCTTGGCGTAGCCCTCGATGCTGTGGGCGTTGGCGGAGTCGGTGATGCGGGTGAAGGCGGTTTTGACCTTGATGCCGTTGACCCGGCCGCTGAATTCGATCGCGGCGGCGCTGCTTTGGGTCGCTATCGCCGGGCCGTTGCTGGCCGCGTCGATCACGACCCGGTCAAGCTCGGCATTCTTGGGCCCCTCGCCAAGCCCGGCAAGGGTGGCTGTCAGGAACTGCGCGTTTTGCGGATGCGCGGCATCATCAATCACCAGATGGCTGGCGTCGGTGTGGGAAATTTCGCCATTGGCCTCGGCGGCGGCCTGGGTCGGTCGGCTGAGATAGGGGGCGTTGTAGCGCTTGTTTTCGACGATCCAGCGGATCATCGCCAGCGCCATCGCCCCGTCGGTGCCGGGCTTGATCGGCACCCAGTCGGTCCGGTCGCTGATCACCCCGCTGCGGCTGAGCAGCGGGTCGACCACGACATATTTCAGCCCCCCCGGCCTAGAGCGGGCATCGGCGGTGTATTTGGCCATGGTCTGCATTGGGAAACCGGCATCCCCTGGTTGTGTGCCCCAGAAAATGATAAACTCGGCTTCCATGATATCGGGCTTGGTCATGTGCTTGCCCAAAAAGACCTGGGCGGTGGCCACATGGTGGCTGACCTCGCAGATGTTGACATGCTCGTAGGTGTTGACGGTGCTGAACGCGGCGCCAAAACGGCGGGCAAATCCAAGCCGGCTGCCAACGATGCGCCCGCCCTGAAACACATAGCCATTGGTGCGCCGGCCCATCTCGGGGGCGTTGGGGTCCATCGGCTCGTTGCGTTTGGCGTAAAGCCCCTTGAAGCCCATCACGTCAAGATCCTGGCTGGCGGCATCGCCGGTATCGGCGAAAATCTTGCCGCCGTCGGTGACCTCCTTGATCATCTGTTCCCAGCTGATCGGCTGCCACTGGCCGCTGCCGCGCGCCCCTTTGCGTTTCAGCGGCACGGTGATGCGGTAGGGATCGTAGGTGGTCTGAATGCCGGAATTGCCGCGCGCGCAAACCGTGCCGGGGCGCGCCGCGGTCTTGAGCAACGGCGTGTCGATGCTGTCATAATCAATCAGGGTGTTGGGGTGGTAGGGGTTGCCGCTGATGCGCTGGATGCGGCCGGTCTTGCGGTCGATCTTGACCAGCAGTCCGCATTCGCTGTGGCATTGTTGATCCACGGTGTGGCGCAACGTCCAGTCCGCGTTGTGGCTGAGCTTGCCGGTGGCCGTATCACGCAACCACTCGGGGCTGTTGGAATTGCCATAGATCGTATGCAGCGCTTTTTTGCCGCGATCATTGAACGGGATCAGGTGATAGAAGGTGTCATAGAATCCGCCGAACCCGACGCCGACGCCACCGACGGCGCAGGCCTTGAGAAAACTTCTGCGACTGACCATGAGAGGACTCCGTGGTTTTTCCGCCAGACTATCGAGCGGGGGTGTTCAATTCGGGGGCGCGATCAGCGGGCAGCGCCAGCAGCAGCACCGCAAGCACGCCGATTACGACCAACAGACTGAAGCCGGTGTAGCGCAGCATCTCGGCACTGGGGGTAAAAGCCTGGTAACCGGCCCCGCTGCGGATCAACGCCTCGCCGCCCACGAGGATCAACACGCGCACCGCATAGCCGCCCCACAGCGTGCCGAGCAGGGCGATGATCTGTGCCCAACGCTGCCGCCCCAAAGGCGTCAGCAGCAGTACCAGCGGCACGATGATGCCCGGGACGACCCACTGCCAGAATACGGTGCCGGCATAGGGGCCCATGTAAAGCTGGGCGGCGCGCAGATCCTCGATGGTGCCGAAGCGCCCCATCCACCATAGCCAACCGAACCAAACCACCGCCGCGATTCCAACGGCGATCGCCGCTGTCCAGCGCAGCGGTGGCGTGAGTGCCGCCGCCTTGCGGCCGGTGGCCAACCACGCCAGCGCCGGCACCACCACCATCATCAGCATCGCGCCCACGGCCACGGCCATGGCCATGAAGATCAGCGGCTGCGCGGGCGAGTTCCAGACCGCCACGCCATGTTCGTTCATCAGGAAGATGCCCGAGTACATCGGCGCGAACAGCGACAGGAACACGAGCACCCCGACGATCCAGCGTCGCAGCAAGGGCGCGTCCAACACGGAATAGTGTCGGCTCCACAACGAGAACAGTTCGGCCCAGGGGCGCCATGCGGGCGACAACCGCCCGATCGCGGCGCCAAGAGCCTGGCGATCCATGGCTTGGAACGTCAGCCACCAGCACGACACCAGAAACAGCGGCAGCAGGATGATGCCGTACTTGATGATGGAGGTGTCCCAATACTGCCAGCCAAGGAGGTAGCCATAGATCAGCCGTGACGGCTGGTTCACTTCCGAGAGCACGTTGAGAAAGCTGCCGGCGACAAGCGCCACCGCGAGCGGAAGCGCAAAACGATATTCAACACCGCTCCGGCGTCCGGCGATAACGTAAATAGCCCAGATCAGCGCAAGCCCTCCGGCGGCTCCCAGTCCCCAGGAATAGTTGACGAACAACAGCGAGAAGGGGCGTGAGTGGGCGATGTTGAGCAATTCGTGCAATGGTGCCGCTGCTTCCACGGACTGCGGCACGGCCAACGGGTTAGCCGCGATGGGGTTGGTCATTGTGTTTCTCCTCCCGGAACCGGCGTGATCGACCACTGACCTTCGGATTCGCGTATCGGGTTTTCAAACCCGGCTTCCTCGAACATGCTCGACCACAGCGTCGGCCGGCCGGGCAGGTTGTTTTGCAACTGGGTGGGCAGGTCGATGTAGAACACCCGCGGCTGGTTGCCGGTATCGGGTTTGAGCACCTGCACCGGCTGGGTCTTGATCTGGCGGGTCACCGGATCGTTGGGGTCGTTGAGGTCGCCGAACTGG
>CAJVYZ010000260.1 GCA_913009915.1 uncultured Gemmatimonadota bacterium
GGAGTAGGGGAACTGGCGGGGTAAGAGCATAGTCTGCTTTTTTTTTTTTTTTAATGATACGGCGACCACCGAGATCTACACTCTTTCCCTACACGACGCTCTTCCGATCTCGATCCGGGCGGACATGGACGCGCTGCCGATATTGGAGGAAACGGGACTGTCCTTCGCTTCCGAGATGCCTGGCGTCATGCACGCCTGCGGTCACGACGGACATACCAGCATGGCACTCGGTGCCCTGGAACTTCTTGCTTCCGACCCTGACCGGGTTGGACCGGTGCGGTGTCTCTTTCAGCCGGCGGAGGAACTTGGGGCGGGGGCGCTGGCGATGATCGAAGCCGGGGCGCTCGACGGAGTGGACATGATCTTCGGCGTTCATGTCGATCGCCACCACACCACCGGGACCATCGTGGTTCACGAAGGCGTGGTGAACGCGTCGACCGATGCCTTCCGGATCGAGATCTCGGGGCAGGGGGGACACGCCGCCAGACCGCACGAGGGCGTCGACGCGGTCGTGGTGGGAAGCTTGCTCGTCACGGCCATCCAGACGATCGTGTCCCGTGAGATCAATCCCGTTCATCCATCGGTGGTTACCGTCGGTAGGTTCGACGCCGGGTCGGCCGCCAATGTCATTGCCGGCCACGCCATTCTCGAGGGGACCGTTCGCTCCCAGGATCCGGAGGTGCGCGACCATCTGGTCGAAGCGCTGCGCCGGGTGGCCACCGCGGTCGGCCAGTTGCACGAAGCCGAGGTTACCGTGTCCTTCGACGCCGGCACTCCGGTAGTGGTCAATCCGCCCGCCATGGCGTCGCTGGCGCGCCGGGCGGCCGGACGAGTCGTCCCTGAGGAAAACGTGGTGCCGCTGCACGCGGCCAACATGGGTGGGGAGGACTTCGCCTACTATCTCGAGCGGATTCCCGGATGCTTCGTGCGTCTGGGAGCCCAGGTGGAGGGCCGGGAAGGCTATCCGGCCCACTCGAGTCGGTTCGATTTCAACGAAGCCGTCCTGCTGGTTGGGGCCCGCTACTTCCAGGAAGTCGTCAAGGAGGCACACGCCACGGGAGCGTGACTCCGGCGGTGTGGGCTCGTGCTTGCGGCGCTCAGAACCAGCCTAGAGCCCCGTCCACCCGGGCCCCCGAACCACCCGTCCGGGTGTCGCGCCGGTGTGCTCGCCGTCTCGTAACACGGCGTTGCCATTTACCCACACGTGCACCATGCCTTCCGCAAACTGATGCGGCTCGGCGAACGTGGCGTGATCACCAATGCGGGCGGGATCGAACACCACGACGTCGGCGTACATCCCCGAGGCCAGTCGGCCACGCCGTTCGATTCGCAGATTCTCCGCCGGCAACGTCGTCAACCGCCGGACAGCCTCCTCCAACCGAATGACGCCCTCGTCGCGAGTGTACTTGCCGAGTAACCGGGCAAAGTTGCCGTACGCCCGCGGATGCGGGTTGGACTCGAGGAACACGCCCTCGGGCGTCATCGATCCGGCGTCGGAACCGAAACTGACCCACGGGATGGCGATCTGTCGCTTGACGTTGTCTTCCGACATGAGGAAATACACGGATCCGACGCGACTGTGGTCGGCAATCACCAGGTCCATCGCGGTCTCTTCGGGAGACGTGCCGCGGAGGGCCGCCACCTCCGCCAGAGTCTTCCCCGTGAGGTACTTCAGGGAATCCTCCTTGAACCCGACCAGGATGACGTTGTCAGGCGTCCCCGCGGACAGGTAAAGATTTTCCCAGGCATCCGAGGGCGTGGTCATTTCCTGGACGACACGCTCGCGCGTGGCCGGTTCGGCCAGACGGGCCACCCATTCATCAAGGCCGCCTTCCTGGACCCACGGCGGCATCGCCGCGTCGAGACCGGTGGCCCCCGCGGTGTAGGTGTACATGTCGGCGGTAATGGCTAACCCATTGTTCCGGGCCGAATCGATACGCGCAATTACCGCGTCGATCTTGCTCCAATTGCGTCGGCCGGCAGCCTTGAGGTGGTACACTTCCGCCCTGATGTTCGCCTCCCTGGCAATGGTGATCAATTCCTCCAACGCGCCCAGGAGGTTGTTCCCTTCGCTTCTCATGTGGGAGATGTACATCCCGCCGTATTCCCCGGCGACCGCCGCCAGGGCGATGAGTTCCTCGGTGTCGGCGTAGAACGCCGGGGCGTAGATCAGCGACGAGCCTACGCCAAGTGCGCCTTCTTCCATGGCCGTTCGCACCAGGGCCTGCATGCGGGAGAGCTCATCTTCGGTCGGGGCACGGTTCTGGTACCCCAGCTCGTGTATCCGTACCGTGGTGGCCCCGATGAATGACGCCACGTTGGGACTGACGCCGCGCCGCTCGAGCATCTCCAGATACTCGCCCAGCGTCGTCCAGGTGATGTCGTAAGTGATGTCGCCCTGTTGCTCCAGATCCTCCAGTTTCATGGCCTCCGTCCACGGGCCCATCGACCAGCCTTCGCCGAATACCTCGAGGGTGACGCCTTGCCGGATGTCGCTTTGCGACCGGCCATCCTCGATGAGTGATGCGGTCGCCCAGCTCAACATGTTGATGAACCCCGGGGCTACCGCCATGCCACTCACGTCGATCTCCACCCGCCCCGAGGCTGCGGACAGATCCCCGATGGCCGCGATCGTGTCACCAGCGATGGCCACGTCCGCCACCATGGGGGCCGTGCCCGTGCCGTCGTACACCGTGCCGTGGCGCAGGATGACATCGTAGTCCGGCGCCTGACAACCGCCGGCTGCGAGAATCAACAGGAACAACATCGGTCGCATGTTCATCAAGCCTCACCCGAGAAAGTGTCAGTCCACTTGCCGTATCGCACCGCGGTGATCTCCGCCATAATCGCCAGCGCGGTTTCTGCCGGTTCCCGTCCCCCCAGATCCAGGCCTACCGGCCCGTGCAGCCGGGCGAGCTGCTGCGGCGTCACCCCGGCCGCCGCCAGGCGTTCGCGTCGGGCTGATTGGGTCTTGCGTGATCCAAGGGCGCCAACATAACGAGCCGGTGAGCGCAGCGCGATCTCGAGCGCGGGATCGTCGAGTTTCTTATCGTGACTCAAGACCACGACGTATGTTGCGCTATCGAGGCCGATCTCCTCGAACGCGTCACCAGGCCACCCCAGCACCAGTTGGTCGGCGGTGGGGAATCGCTCTTTGGTCAGAAACCCCTGCCGGGCGTCGGCCACAATAGTATGGTAGCCCAGTTGCCGCGCCATCGTCACCAGGGGCATGGCGATGTGTACCCCACCGAACACGACCAAACGGGGTTGCCGTGGCACGAGTTCGAAGAACACGTCGATCGTGCCACGTGAATCCTCCACCGTGTGGGTGCGACTCCGGTCGCTGGTCAACACCTGGCGGGCCAGTTCGTGCACCTGCTCGGTCAGGTCATCTAGCCGCTGGGACGGCGGCCGGCTACTGGCTGCCAACCGACCGACGGGCTCCAGCGGTCCGTCGATGGTGCCGTCGTCGCGCACCAGCCAACTCCAGCCCGGCTGCGCCTCTCCGGCGATGACCGTGGCGAACACGACTCCGCCGGGACCGCGAGCTGCCTCGACGAGTTCGGGACGGACGGTAGGCTCCACTAACACCTCGATGGTGCCGCCGCAGGTGAGACCCACGGCCCACGCCTGCTCGTTCGATACCCCGTAACTGACGGATACGGGAGCGCCGCTCTCCATGGCCGCCACGATCGCCTCGGCGGCCGCGCTCTCGATGCATCCCCCTGACACGGATCCCGCGATAGTCCCCTCGCGGTCGGCCAGCAGGCAGGCGCCCTCGCCCCTCGGCGCCGAACCCCAGACGCGCGTTACCACCGCGCGCCCTACCGCGGCGCCGGCACCGGTCATCCGGTCCCAGTCGGTCAATACGTCACGCATCGGTGAACCGCACCGTTTGCCGCGTGGCACTCATGGTAGTGCCCCGTTCCTCTCGAGGAGGTCGGTCCGTCGCTGGTGGAGCACCGCCGCCAGCGATCAGCGGGCTGCCTCCGACGCCTGTTGGGCGAACGTATCCCAGAAATCATCCGTCAGTTTGCGAACCGAGCCCTCCAACAACCGGGCACCGAGGCTGGCGATGGTGCCGCTGATGGTAGCGGTCGCCTCCCACTGGAGTTGGGTCGTGTCGGCGTCCCGCTCGTGGAGGCGGAGGGAAGTGAGTACCTCCACCTCCGATCCCGGGGCCTTGCCGCGTACATGCATCCTGGCGCTCTCCGGCTCGACCAGATCGGAGAGTTCGATCTCGAGTGTGAAACTCAATCGGATGGCGCCGACGCCTAGACTGCTGACCACCTTGAAATGGGTCTGGTCGATGGCTTCCACCGACTCTACACCCGGGGCGGCTGCGGCTACGGTTTGCGGGTCGAGCAGCCGGCGCCACACCGCGGGCCGGGGAGCGGAGATCATGGGTTCGCCGGAAAAGTCGAGGTGCATCTAGGGTCGTTCCTCCAATGCTGCGAGATCGGCGGGGGTGTCGATGTCGGGATTGTATCCCTCTACCATCACCGTTGTCACCCAATCTGTGTGCGACGCCAGTGCCGGGCCAAGCCCCCGGTCTCCCTGGATGTCGTCGACGAGGTGCCAGCGGCTTCGGTCGAGCAACACCGGATGACCGGGGGTGCCGGGGTCTTCGCGGTACACCGGCCTTACGATATCCGCTCCGCCCAGCCAGGCATCCCGCAGCGCTGTCAGTACCTCCTGGCCAACCATCGGCTGGTCTGCCAAGACGATCACGGCGGCCTCGGCCATTGGTTCCACGGGGGGATCGTCGAGCCGCCGAATGCCTAGCTGAAGCGATCGTCCCATTCCGGCCGCTGGATTGGGGTTCTCGACCACCACCGAGCCGCTGTGGGCGATCGTGTGCGCCACGGCTTCGTCGCCGGCCGCGGTCACGGTCACCACTCCGGCCAGCAGGCCAGAGCGACGTGCCGACGTGAGGTGCTCCAACGTTTGCAACACGAGGGGACGGCCCCTGAGGGTGGCCACGAGTTTGTTGGACCC